>JAGWJK010000385.1 GCA_028865845.1 Rhizobiaceae bacterium | reverse complement strand
CAAAGCCGTGGCGAGCATCGCGGCAGGTCGTCCGCCGGCGATGATGATCACAGGCTGGAAATTCGGCTATTTCGCCAAGCGCACACTGGGCGCCCGCGACCTGCGCGAGATCAACGCCCAGAAGGCGGACGCTATTCTCGCAAACTTCAAGCCGTCGGTCCTGCCGCTCGTGACGATCGACGGCGCGGTGATCGGCCTTCCCTGGGCCATGTCGACGCCGATAACCTTCATCAATAGCGAGCTTTGGAAGGCTGCAGGCCTCGATCCGAACCTTCCGGAAACACCCGATACGAATTGGCTTTACGACAGCGCGCGCAAGCTCGACGCGGCGCTCAAGGGAAAACACCCGACCTATCGCACGCCGATCGCGCTCTCCAACAATGAGTGGACCAGCCAGTCCTTCATCCAGAACGCCGGCGGATTTATCATCGATCCGGACGGCAAGCTCGCGCTTAATAGCCCCGAGGCGATCGCCGGCATGACCGAATATTGTGCACCAGCGCATGAAGGTCTCTGGATTCCCGTCAACGACAAGGATCAGACCACCGCCTTCCAGTCCGGCGCTCTTGCTATCTGCACGACCAGTTCGACGGGCGCTGTGACCTTCCCATTCAGCGATGCGAAGGCCGTGACGACGAAGTTCCCCGGTCTGCCGGGCCATGCGCGCAAGATGAACAGCGGCGGCAATTTCTTTGCCATCTATGCTCGCGACAACGAGCAGGCCGAGGCGTCGCTGTCCTTCCTGGAATTCTGTGCGTCCAAGGAAGGCCAGACGATCTGGTCTCAGAACGGTTATCTCAACACGTCCAATCACGACATTCCGCTGATCAACGACTTCATGAAGCCGGCTGCCGCGCAGCTCGGCGATGGTCTGACCGCTGAAACCATCTGGCCCGGCAAACGTGGTCTCGAAGGCCAGGCGGTGTGGCGCAAGTGGGTTTCGCGCATGCTGCTCAAGGAGACGACCGTTGCCGACGGGCTCAAGGGCGCCCATGACGAACTAGCCGTGCTGGTTTCGGCCTGATTGCGATGCCATCCCATCGTCGTTCGCTGGTCCCATACCTGTTTGTGGGGCCAGCGGTCATTTCCGTCGCCATTTTCCTCTACGGGCCGCTGATTGCATCTGTGGCACTGTCGCTGCTGGACTGGAATCTGCTGTCCTCGGACATCCGGTTCGTCGGCGTCGACAATTATGTGGCGAATTTTGACAATCTCGATTTTCGCAGCGCTGCCTGGAACACCCTGCTTTACTGCCTGGTCCTCATTCCGGCAGAAATCATTCTTCCCCTCATTCTCGCCGTGATGCTGCACGCCCTGCGCAAGAACCCAGTGCAAGCGATTTATCGCGGCAGTCTTTTCCTCCCCACGATCGTCGCCTACTCGGTCGCAGGCGTTGCCTGGTCGTGGTTGTTCAATCCGGTGAACGGTTTGCTGAACGAGATGCTGAGCTTTCTTGGCCTTCCGCCGCTGGCCTGGACCAATGATCCGAATCTCGCCCTGCTGTGCGTCTGCATCGTGACGTTCTGGAAGACCTTCGGCCTCAATATGCTCCTTTGGCTGGCAGCCCTGGCGAATTTGCCGCACGAGTTGCGGGAGGCATCGCAGCTCGACGGCGCAAATGCTCGCCATCATTTCTTCACGATCAGCCTGCCCCTCATGACGCCTACGGCGTTCTTCATCGCCGTGACGACGCTGTTCAATGTTCTCGATGAAATCGTCGGCGTCATTGATGTGCTGACCCATGGTGGACCTGCCGGGCGAAGTTCAAGTCTGCTGTATTTTCTGTGGCAGCAGGGGTTGCAGTTCTTCCAGTTCGGGCAGGCGAGCGCCGTCGCCGTCATCATCATCGTGCTCGTGCTGGCCATAACCTGGCTCCAGTTCCGCATCAATGAGAAGAGAGTGCACTACAGATGACGACCGTCGCCATCGGGCATAGTCTCCATCGCCTGTTTCTGCATGCCGCTCTGCTGGTGATCAGCGCCCTGACCGTGTTTCCGCTCGTCTGGATGGTTTCCTCGGCCTTTACGCCGAATGAACTGATTTCAAGCAAAGCAATACGGTTCTGGCCGGAACATCCGACTCTCTCGAACTTCACGATCGCCGCCAGCAGCCATCCCATCTGGATGTGGCTGTTCAATTCACTGCTGACGGCAAGCCTGATAACGATCGGAAAACTCGTGCTCGCGGTCCCCGCAGGTTTCGCGTTCGGACGCCTGGAATTTCCCGGCCGACAGGCGCTGTTCTGGTTTGTGATCGCCACCATGTCTTTCCCAACGGTGCTTGCGATCATTCCGACCTACATTGCCGTCGTGAAGCTGCAAGCGTTCGATACCTATGGCGCGATGATCATTCCATCGATCCCCTATATCGGTTTCTATGTCTTCTACATGCGGCAGGCTTTCAGATCGCTGCCGTCGTCGATGTTCGAAGCGGCGCGGATGGATGGGTCCGGCCTATGGCGGCAATTTGTCGATATTGGCATCCCAAATGTCCTACCGGCAGTCGCGGCTTTGTCGGTCATCTCCTTCATGGGCGCTTGGAACATCTATCTCTGGGGACAGCTTGTGCTCGATGATGCTTTCAAGAAGACGCTCACAACCGGCATTGCTACCTTCGCAGATCTCGACAGCGCCGATCGTTCGTGGGGTCCTCTCATGGCCACCAGCTTGCTCTCCATTGTCCCGGTTCTCATAATGTTTCTTCTGGCGCAGCGCTTCATCGTTGATGCTCTGGCGCCTGGCATCGATGAGAAGTAAATGCCGAGGCATCGAGTCATCGCAGTCGGCTCGGTCAATCACGACCGAATCTGGCATCTGAACGAAACGCTCACACCGGGCGGCCGCCTCCATTTTACCTCCCGGACGACACAGCTTGGCGGTGGTGCCTATTATACGGGCTGTCAGCTTCTTGAGCTCGGCGCTCACGTGGCGCTCATCTCCCGCTTGATGGCGGATGAAAGGGGGATCGCGGCGCGCAACACGCTGGCGACGATGGGCTTTGATTGCGGATATATAAACATGTTGCCGGGGCAGACCACGCCGCTCGAAATTCTTCTCGAACCGAGCGGCGAGAGGACGATCCTCGCCCGATCCGCCGCGACCCAGATGCCGCTTGCGACCGCCGGGACTTTGGTCGGCGAAGCCGTCTATATAAACGCCGTTCTTCTCGAAAAATCGCTTGTCGAGAAGATCGAAGCGCTTCCCCTTGTCATGTCGCAAATGCCGCTCCGGCCTGCGATAGCCCGCGCTTCCGATGTCGTCATCTCATCTCGCGCCGATGTGCCTGGCGACAACCAAGACGTATGGAACCGGGCCGCCCAAATCGCCGGATCGCGCCTGAAAATGCTCGTCCTGACCGATGGTCCGCGCGCGATCACTCTTTTCGACGGCCGAACCGCGACAACGGTAGAGCCTCAGGAATTCGTTCGAACAGGAGACACGATCGGCGCCGGCGATCGATTCGCTGGCAGCTATCTGTTCGCTCTTCTCAACGGGCACGATCATGTGACCGCTGCCCGGCAAGCCAGCGCTCTGACGGCTAGATGGCTGCGGGAACCCCGCCAAGCCGACACTCCATCCGAACTGGAATATCCGTCCTCCCGCATCGACGAAAAATGAGTTTACAATTCATCCGAATGAATATAGAAAACATTCGGATGAATTATGCTTGACGATCAAGGCTTCGTGAAGCCCGTCGGTCCGCTTCGAAAGGACAAACATAAATGACCAGCCAAACACAGGATGATCCGGTCGTCGGATCGTACGGCCATGGCAAGGCTCTCGACATATTGGCCTCCAGCCGCCCGGCCAACATCAAGGCCTTTGCCGAAGAACTGCTGGAAACGCTTGGGGATGTTTCGGTCCTTTCAAACCGGACAGGCCTCGCCATGCTGCCATTCAAGGATACCGTCAAAGGCACCGACTTCCATCTCGGCGAAGTGCTCATATCGGAAGCGCATATACGGCTGCCGGTGCAGGACGTGGAGGGATATGGGGCGATCGTCGGCCGCGATCTCGAACATGCGATGGCAATGGCGATCATCGACGCGTCGATGTTTGCCAAGCATATGGAAAGCCGCATCGTCGGCTTTCTCGATGACGAATGCGGTGCCCAGGAAGAAAGCGACAGGCAGCGTCTGCGGCAGGTCGAGGCAACCCGAGTTCTGATGGAGACTTTCTGATGAGTTCGCTCTCACCGTTGCCGAGCGAAGCGGATGCTCTTTCCAACGCCGCGTTCGAAGAATTGATGTGGGCTACCAGCCGCCCAGGTCTCGTGCGTGATTTGCCGTCGGCTGGGCTGGAGCCGCTCGCCAAGAGCCTGATCGATCGCGAATGCAGCTACCATGTCATGGGGAGCATCCCGCTGGATGCCGCTCTTGCCCTAACCGGGTCTCGGCCGGCGCCGCTCGCTGAAGCGGACTATATCTTTGCCTCTTCACTCTCCGCGCCGGAGCAGGTTTCGGCCCTCAACGGATTGCGCAAAGGCTCGCTGGCCTACCCTGACGCGGCCGCGACCTTGTTTGCTCCAGCCCATATCGGATCCGGCCAGGCGCTGAAATTGTCCGGACCCGGCATCAACGGTTCCATCACGATCGAAATCGGCAACGTCGATCCGAGTTTCTGGTCGATGCGCGAAAAGGCGATCCGCTATCCCTTGGGTTGGGATCTCTATCTCATCGATGCCGCTGCGCTGATTGGTATTCCCCGTTCCACGAAAGTCGAGGTGTTCTGATGGCTTATGTAGCAACCCGTGGCGGCGAACAGGCCATCGAACAGGCCGAACGGCTCTATCGCGGCGATCTCGGACCGGTGACGCGTGAGCGCGTCGAGGCCATAAAGGCCGGATTGCCATACCTCGTGGATCGGCTGATGGGGGAGGCATCGCTCTACGAACCCGATCTTGCCGCGCTTGCGCTGGCACAAGCTGGCGGCGATCTCTACGAGGCGGTGCTGCTGTTGCGTGCCTATCGCACGACGCAGCCGCGGCTGACGATTGCCGAGACCGTGGCGCAAACCGATCTCTTCACCGTCCGCCGCATCTCGGCGGCGTTCAAGGATATTCCCGGCGGGCAGATCCTTGGCCCCACGCTGGATTATTCTCACCGCCTTCTGCAAGTCGGCGTTCTCCAGGGCAAAGATTATCATCCTGACCCTGTCGATCCGGCCAAAATGCCCGCGCCGGCGATACAGCCCTCGCTCGCATCCTGGCAGAAGGCCCAGGGTCTGGTTGCGGATCATCCGGTCGAAACGGTCGCCCTCGACGACATCCCCGACCTCACCCGCGAACCGCTTCTCATTCCAGCCTCGCGTGCTCACAAGCTTCAGAGCCTGGCGAGGGCCGACACGGGTGGCGTGCTTGCGCT
>JAGWJK010000384.1 GCA_028865845.1 Rhizobiaceae bacterium | reverse complement strand
CTGCTCCTCGATTGCGGGCCAGGGGTCGCGACCACATTGATCGGTGCGGACGCTAAGGTCGGCCTGGATGGTATCGTGGTAAGCCACCTGCATCCCGACCATGTGCTCGATCTTATTCCGCTCGGCTACGCGCTGATGACCGAATGGGTGACGGAGGCGCGTACTAGTCCTGTGCCGCTCTATCTTCCGCCTGGCGGCCTGGAATTCCTGCAAAAACTCTCGGATCTGTTCGGCCACCGCGAGTGGCGTTTTCCTGAGGACAGCGGCAATGCCGGTCAGCGGGCCATTGCTGCGACGCTGGCCCGCGGCGAGGATTGGATGCTGACGGTTTTCGACGTGCGCGAATATGCGCCGGGCGACGACCTCGTCTTCGGTGCGGTTGAGATCGCCACCATGCCGGTCGATCATCGCATCCCGACGGCCGCAATGCGCCTCAAAGCCGGAAGCGCCGATCTGGTCTATTCCGCCGACACGCGTTTTTTGTCTTCGCTCGGCGATTTTGCTAACGGCACCGATCTCTTCCTCGTCGACGCTCATTTTTCCGGGCCAAAGGCTCCGGGCGGCGCTCACATGACGCCGGAGGATGCCGGGCGGCTTGCGGCCATCGCCGGTGCGAGACGGCTGGTGCTGTGCCATCTCGGAGCGCCGGAGGATGGCCCTTTTGCTATGGAAGCGGCAGCGCGTCATTTCGACGGTGAAATCCAGGTTGCCTTCGACGCGCGGGACTATGGGCTATGAGCGCATCTCCCGCCCAGTTTCTCAGCCCGATTTCTGCGCCGAAATCCGGAATCGGCGAACGCTGGGCACCCTTTATCCTCGTCACTCCGATGCTGGCCCTGCTGTTCGTCTTCACGATCCTGCCCTGCCTGCTGACACTGGTGCTTGCCTTTTTCGAGACCGATATCCTCGCTGGCACCATGCGGTTCGTCGGCTTTGCCAATTTTACCAGGGCCTTCACCCGCGGCGACCTCTTGAACAGCATCGGCGTGACGCTGCTTTACATGGTGTTGACGGTGCCGACGTCGATGGTGCTCGGCCTGCTGGTCGCCCTCGGCATCAACAGCCTCGGCCATCTGCGGGCCTTCTGGCGCGCGGTCTATTTTCTGCCCGTTGCCGCAACTCTTGTGGCGATGTCGATCGTCTGGCGCTGGATGTTCGTCGGCCGTCGTGGCCTGATCGACCATATGCTAGGGCCAATGACCGGCCTTTCCGACTGGCTGAACTCGCCGTCGCTTGCCTTGCCCGCCGTTGCGGTGGTTGGCAATTGGCAGCAGATCGGTTTCGTCGCGATTCTCTATCTCGCAGCGCTCGCCGCCGTTCCTCGCCATCTCCTGGAAGCGGCGCAGGTCGACGGCGCCAATGGGTGGAGCCGGTTCTGGCACGTCACCTGGCCGGCTATTGGCCCGACGACGATTTTTGCCGGCATCATCACGTCGGTGAACGCAATGCGCGTCTTCGACAGCATTTCGACAATGACCGGCGGCGGCCCGTCGCGCCATTCGCAGACGCTCGCGCATCTGATGTGGGAGCGCGGCATCTATTTCTTCGACATTGGCGGCGGGGCCGTGGTGACGTTGGTGCTGATCGCGCTTGCGCTGTTTGCCACTTTTCTCCAGCGCATGCTGACCGTCCGGCTGGAAAAGGCGGGAACCCGATGATCAGGACCGCGTCGCGAAATCGCTATCTCCTGCAGCAGGGCTTTACGCACCTTGCGCTCGCGATCGGCGCGATTTTCATGCTGCTGCCTTTCTGGCTGATGCTGCGGACATCGTTGACGCCGCCGGACGAGATCTTCCGCGGCAACCTGCTGGCGCTGCCGGACCTCACGCTGGAAAACTATGCCCGTGTCTTCGCCGACGTGCCGATCCTGCGCTATTACCTGAACGGCATATTGGTGGTCGTTGCTATCTTTCTCGGACAGGTCGCTATCTGTGTGCCCGCGGCTTATGTATTGTCGCGGCTGCGCTTCAGGGGCGAAGGGATAAGTCTCTGGCTGGTGCTAGCGGCGATGATGGTGCCCTATCAGGTCACCGCGATCCCGGTCTACGTGCTTCTGTCGCAGCTCGGCCTGATCAACAGCTACGGTGCGCTCATTCTGCCGTTCGTAAGTTCCGCCTTCAGCGTGTTTCTGCTGCGGCAGTTCTTGCTTTCCATTCCGCAGTCGGTCTTCGAATCCGCGCGGCTCGATGGAGCCTCGCCGTTTCGCATCCTCTGGCACATCGTCTTCCCGATGGCGCGGCCGGCGATCACCACCTTTGGCATCTTCACCTTCGTATCGCATTGGAACGACTATTTCTGGCCGTCCTTCGTGCTGCGCAACGACGCCGCCGCGACGGTGCCGTTCGGCATCGTCCGGTTTCTCGATCAGGAACTCGGTTCCGAATACGGACCACAGATGGCGGCTGCCACTCTCACTGTTCTCCCGTTGCTGGTCGGCTTTCTGCTGGCGCAGCGGCAATTCATTGCCGGCATGTCGATGACATCCGGCCAGGTCGATTGAAGCCCTTCCCTCCCAGGAGTTTAACCGATGAACCGCTTTACTACCGCCACCGCAATCGCCACGATCTCGCTTGCGCTTTTCGCCGCGTTTCCCGGCGCTGCCGACGAGCTGCGTTTCGTCTCCGGCCAGGAAAAACAGAATGGCGCGGTGCTGAAGCAGATTTTCGATACCTATAACGGCACGAAGCCGGCTTCGACCGTCAATCTCGAACTCGACAATAAATCGGATCTCGATACCACGCAGAAGGTTATGGCCGATATCGTCGCCGGCACGACGCCGGATGCCGTGCGCATCACCGGCGCGGTTCTCCGTCCTTACGTCGATTCCGGCCGGGCACAGCCGCTCGATGATTGCCTGGCCTCGGCGCCGGAACTGGCCGCGCAACTCGATAAGGGCCTGGTCGACGATTTCCGCATCAACGGCAAGCTCTACGCGATGCCGTGGTATGTGACCTTGCCGGCGCTGTTCATCAATGCCGATGCCTTCCGCGCCGCCGGCCTCGATCCCGCCAATCCTCCGAAGACCTGGAGCGAACTCAAAGCCGCCGCCGCCAAGCTCAGCGACAAGGCCAACGACAAGTTCGGCGTGCTGATGTACATGCCCAACACCTACATGTTCGAGGGCCAACTGGCCTCCGACGGCGGCGCCATGGTCGGTGCGGATGGAAAATCAGGTGTCGGCGGCCCGGCTGCCGTCGATGTCATGAGCTACATGCGGGGCCTGGTCGAAAAGGGCTACATGCCGGCCGTTTCGCCGGGCACGTTCTGGGGCGAGAGCGGCCGCATGTTCCAGGCGGGCGAAGTCGCGATGATGCTCACCTCTTCCTCCAGCTATACCAGCCTCGTCTCCAAGGCGCCGTTCAAGGTGGCGCTGGCGCCGATGCCGGTCAAGGACGGTGGGCAAGCCGTGACCATGGCTTCCGCCAACGGTTTCGTCATGCTGGCAACGGATCCGGCACGTCAGCAGGCAACCTGCAAGGCATTGCTGTCTCTCATCAGCCCGCAGAGCGTGGCGTTGACCGTGAAGGCGACGGCATCGTCGCCGCTGAATGTCACTGCCGCGGCAAAGCCGGAACTGCTTGGCGATTTCTACAGCCAGAATCCGGAACTCAAGGTCATCAACACCCAGAAGAGTCAGAACTGGTACACGCTGCCCGGCAAGGCGAACAACGAGTTCCAGTCCAATTTCGGCGATGTTCAATATGAAATCCTGACGGGCGCAACCTCGGCCGCCGACGGCATGAAGCGCCTCGCCGGCATCATGAACGACCTGAACAGCGCGCAGTGAGTACCGATCGCATGTCCATCGCCATGACAGCAGAGCAGGCGGCCGCACGGGCGCCGCAGGCCGTCACCGTCCATGGCCTGACAAAAATCTGGCCGGGCGCTCAGCGTCCGGTCTTCGATAAGCTCGATGTCAACTGCCCGGCCGGCGGCGTGACCGTTATCGTCGGTCCCTCCGGCTGTGGCAAGACGACGCTTCTGCGCTGCCTGTGCGGCCTCGACACCGCAACATCGGGTGAAATTCACTTCGGCGACCGCGATGTCACCCATGTCGATCCGCAGCGCCGCGGTGTCGCGATGGTGTTCCAGAACTATGCGCTCTATCCGGCTAAGACAGTGTTCGAGAATATTGCCTTTCCGCTTCGCATGGCCGGCCTCGGCAAGGCCGATATCGAACAGCGCGTGAAGGCGGCCGCCGCGCTTACGCGGATCGATGGCCTGCTGGAGCGCCTGCCGTCGCAATTGTCCGGCGGCCAGCGTCAGCGTGTCGGCATTGCTCGCGCCATCGTTCGTGGCCCCGGAGTGCTCTTGATGGACGAGCCGCTTTCCAACCTTGATACCAAGCTTCGCATCGAGATGCGCGCCGAGCTCGCCGGATTGCAGCGCGAGATCGGTGCGACGACCGTCTATGTAACCCACGACCAGACCGAAGCCTTGGCACTAGCCGATCATCTCGTCGTCATGCGCGATGGTCGTATCGAGCAGCAGGGTAGACCGGAGGAAATCTTCTCCCGGCCGATCAATAGCTTCGTTGCCGATTTCCTAGGCTCGATGAATCTTGCGTGCATCCGTTTCGAAGGAGTTCAGCCTATCATCGGTGATGGCCAGGTCATCCATCTGCCGGCTACAGCGCCGATCGGAATGGATTTTCTGCTCGGCTTCCGCACGGAAGACATGACGCTTGCGCCGTCCGAGGCCGGCCTGCGTCTTGCCGCGCGTGTCGAACGTTCGGAGCTGACTGGTGTCGAGAGGCTGGTGCATTTCAACTGTGGCGGATGGCGTTTTCGCGCGCGTCTTGCCGAGGCGTTGCAGCCGGGTACTATCGTCGAGCTGTCGGTCGCCGCCGACCGCCTTCATTATTTCGATGCCGATGGCGTGCGTATGGGGACCAAACAATGAAACAGCGCCACGTCATCTGGGATTGGAACGGCACCTTGCTTGACGATTTCGCCTTAACCGCCCGTATCACCATCGATACGCTCGCCGATCTGGGGCGGCCTGGTATCACCGAGGATGACGTTCGCGATCATTACCAGCGGCCACTCGTCAACTATTTCAATGCGCTGCTTGGCCGCGCCACTCTCGTGCATGAACTGAAGCAGCTCGGCGACAATTACGTCATCCGCTATGAGGCGGCGATGCACGACCTCCCGCTTGCCGCCGATGCCGTCCATGCGCTGGAAGCGATCGCGCCCGCCGCGAGCCAATCGCTGCTGTCGATGGCACCGCATGCGCAGATCGCATTGCTGATCGGGCATCACCGGCTGAACGAGCATTTCAACCTGATCCAGGGTTTTGTTGGGACAGGTCATCCATCGAAGCGCGAAAGCCTCGTCGCTCATTGCGAAAATCTCGGCATTGC
>JAGWJK010000383.1 GCA_028865845.1 Rhizobiaceae bacterium | reverse complement strand
CCATCTATGGTCTCGACGATCGCTATCGCGGCGTCTTCGGCCGGCGCGACGTGCTGTTCATGAACGACGGCGATCTGGCCGCAAAGGGCCTGGAGCATGGCGATCTGGTCGAGATCGAGACGGCGCTGCCTTCGGGCGCCAAGCGCCTGCTGAAGTTGACGGCAATCTCCTATGACATCGCGCCGGGGTCGGTCGCCGCCTATTATCCGGAAGCGAACTGCCTGATCCCGATCGACTATCAGGACAAGGAAAGCGGAACGCCGTCCTATAAATCGGTGCCGGTGCGCATCAGCAAGGCTGCCTGATCCCAGCAAGACATTCGGTCCCGCTTCGCCGTTTCGGCGCCGCGGGATCGAATCGATCTATACTTCCGGGATATTCTCGCGGAAGATCACCTGCAGCCTTGGCCCGTGATAGTCGATCGGCAGGCCGCGCACCGCCCTACTCAGCATTGAGATCGCTTCGCGCGCTTCCACGCGCGGGTTCTGGTCGATGACCGCGTCGACGGTTCCATCGAGCAGGAAGGCCTTGTTGTGGTCGGTCAGTTCATGGCCGATGAAAATGATCTGCTTGGCGCGGCCGGATTCGGCGAGGGCCTGGCCAATGCCCTGGTTGCCCGCACCGATATTGTAGATGCCGGCGAGATCGGGATGCCGGCTCAGCATCGCCGCAGCCTCGTGATAGGCCTTTTCACGATCGTCCCGGACTTCCCGAAGCTCCACGATCTCGAGATCGGGGAAATCTTCGCCGATGATGTGGCGGAAGCCCATTTCGCGTTCCTCATGGCCGCGATAGGAGAGGGAGCCGGCAAACAATGCCACTTTCCTCTTCACGCCATGGCCGAGGAACCGGCCGAGCAGATAGCCCGCCAGCCGGCCTGCCGCACGATTGTCGATGCCGATATAGCCGATACGCGGCACATGCAGGATGTCTGAGGCGAGCGTCACGATCGATGCGCCGGTGGCGGCGAGATTGCGCATCGCCTCGCGCACTGTCGGATGGTCGAGCGCAATGACGCCGACGCCGAGCGTCTTGCCGCGAAGGTCGTGCAGCGTCTTTGCCAGCGTGTCGGGGTTGAAGCCCTCGATGGAGTGGATCTTCACATCCAGTTCGGCGTGATTGGCCGCCTGCTGCTCGATGTGGGAGAGCAGATTGGCAATGAACGTATTCGTGCCCGCAGGCAGCACGAAATCCAGCCTGATCTGATTGGTCGAAGAGGGGAAAGGCAGGCTTGAGCCGGAGAGATAGCCGAGCCGCCGCGCGGTCTCGATCACGACCTCGCGGGTGCGTTCCTTGACGCCGTTGCGGTTGTTCAGCACGCGGTCGACCGTGGCGCTGGAGACGCCGGCCTCGCGAGCAATGTCAGTCAATGTCGATCGCAAACCGATTCCCTTCCAGAACAATGATGGGAAATGATGTATTTCTAATCGTCAGAGATGCAAGAGGCGCATGGTCGCGTCTCCACTATTTTGCATCGTATCCTCCTGTTTATCGATCATTTTCCATCAACGGCCTTTGTTGATTCAGCTCAACCGCAGGGATGTGAGCCATCTCTTTCGGGGATAAATGATGTAATATGATTTGTTATGATGTTGACATCGATCATTTGAGGCGTCAATAATCATCGCCATTCGGCAGAGGAGGAAACTGCCGACTGGGAGGAACACCGAAATGTCGAATCTTTTTCGCATGTCGCGGCGCGACCTGCTTGCCTCTGGCGGCCGGGCGCTGGCATTGACTGCTGCCGCGGGCATTGCCCCGCAATTCATCCGGCCCGGCCGTGCCTACGCTGCTGACGCGCTCGCGCCCGGCATGATCGGCGGCCCGACCGGCTTCGATGGTGCCGAACGCTATCAGTATGGCCCGGACACCCCGGAAGGCCGCGCGATCGAAGCGATCAAGGAAATGAAGGGTGCCGGCAAGGCGCCGACGAAGATCGTCCTCGGCCTGTCCGACGGTTCGATCGGCCAGCTCACCAAGCCGTTCCCGGCCGGCGCGCCGTCGATCAAGGAACTGTGGGAAAAAGAGACCGGCATCATCCTCGACGTGGTCGGCGTTCCGAACGGCCAGGAATTCACCAAGACGATGCAGGATATCTCCACCAAGGGCGGTGCGTTCGATATCTACGCCGTCGAGTGGAATCGCCTGGGCGATCTCGCCGAGACCGGTGGCATCATCAAGATGGACGATTACGTTGCCGCCCACAAACCCGAATGGGATGACCCGCAGCGCGGCTACGTCAATGGTCAGAAGGGCGTATCGCTCCTCAACCAGTATCGCGGCTCGACCTACGGTGTCTCCCTCGACGGCGATTTCCAGATCTGGAACTACCGCACCGATCTCTTCAACGACGAAAACGAAAAGAAGGCCTTCGCCGACAAGCACGGCTATCCGCTGGCTCCGCCGACGACGTTCAAGCAGCTCGACGAGATTGCTGCCTTCTTCCATCGTCCCGACAAGGGCCTCTTCGGCTGCACCGATCTGCGCAACCAGGGCTGGGGCTATACCAACTGGTATCAGCGCTTCACCTCGATGGCGTCGCCCAACCAGTATCTTTTCGGCGACGACGGCAAGCCGCTGATCAATTCTGACAATGGCTACAAGGCGACACAGGAATACGTCGACTCCCTGTCCTACCATTCGCCGGATGCGATCTCCTGGGGTTGGCCGGAACAGTACGGCAATTTCGCCAGCGGCGGCGCTGCCATGACCTGCGCTTTCTCCAACCTGCCGAAATTCCTCGACAACAAGGCGAACGAAGGTTCGAAGATCACCGGCAAGATCGGTTCCGCGCTGCCTCCCGGCCGCGAGATCAACGGCCAACTCGTGCGCCGCTCGGTGCTCTGGCTCAACCTGTCGGCCTCGATTTCTTCGCAAAGCAAGAGCCCGGAGGCCTGCTATCTCCTGCTGCAATGGCTCGGCTCCAGCCGCATCTATTCCTGGATGACGGCCAATCCGAGCGGCTATTTCGATCCGTTCCAGCTGTCGAATTTCGCCGATCCGCTGGTGCGCGAGACCTATCACGCCTACCACATGGACGTGGTTCGCGAGACGGTCAGCCGCACGGTGCCGTCGATCAACTATCCCGGAGCGACCGCCTTCCACAACGCGCTCGATGAAAACCTCGTCGCGGCGCTGACGAAGACGAAGACAGCAGAGGCGGCGATGGCCGACACCGAGAAGCAGTGGACGCGCATCGCCCGCCGCATCGGCGAGGACAAGCTGATCGAGGCGATCAAGAGCAATAAGCAAGCTTGGCCGACATTGCTCGACCCGGTTGCCGGCTAAAGCCAGCGTCTTACGCGTCCGGGCGGATAGCGCCGCCCGGACGTCTTAATGTCCCTCATTGTCGCCAGTGCCATGAACCGTTCGCTCCCTTTCGAAATCTTTCGCTACTGCGCCATCCTGGCGGCACTTGCCGTCAGCCTGGTGCCGACGCTCTGGATGGCGTCGATGGCCTTCAAGCCGATTGCCGAATGGTCCGCCAGCGGCGCCGACCTGACCTGGTGGCCGAAGCATCCGACGCTCGACAATTTCCGCTTCATCTTCGGCACGTCGACCAGCGACCTGATCGTCGCGCTCGACCGTACGGCCGGCAAGCCGATCCTGTCGTCGCTGCTGTCGGCCGTGTTTGGCACCCTGATCGCCATGACCTGCGGCACCGCGGCTGCCTACGGATTGTCGCGCTTCGGATCAGGGCAGAACCTGCCGCTGGCCTTGATCCAGCTGCGACTGTTCCCGCCGATGGCCGTCATGATCCCGGTGATGATCATGTGGGCGTTTCTCGGCATCATGGACAGCTGGTGGGGGCTGGCGCTGATCTATGGCATCGTCACCCTGCCGTTTGCTTTCTGGCTGATGAAAACCTTCTTCGACGACATGCCGCGCGAAATCGAGGATGCGGCGCTGGTCGAAGGCTGCTCGCGCTTCCGCGTCTTCATGAAGATCACGCTGCCGATGATGCGGCCGGCGCTCGCAAGCTCGGCACTCTTCGTCTTCATCCTCAACTGGTCGGATTATCTGATCGCCCTGCTGCTGACGACGCGCGAATGGGTGACCATCCCCGTCTACATGGCGTCGCTGTCGTCTTCGATGACCGGCCAGCTTTACGGCGCAAAGGCCGCTCTCGGACTAATCGCCGCCGTGCCGCCCGTGATCATGGGCATTGCCATTCAGCGCCATCTCGTGCGCGGCCTGACATTCGGGGCGCTGAAACAATGAGCGTGCTTGCAACCGAGGAGAAGCTGCCTGTGGCCGGCAAAACCACAAAACCGACCGCACAGGCCGAGGAAGGGCGCCGGCTCGGCTTCATGCTGACATTGCCTGCGCAGATCCTGGTGCTGTTCATTGCGCTGTTTCCACTGCTGATGCAGCTTTATATCAGCATGACCGACTGGTCGCCGCTCGACGGCACCGGCTGGTGGCGCGCCTGGCAGTCGTGGAACACCTTCGCCAACTATACCGATCTTGCCAGCGACGTGCGCTTCTGGAGCGCGCTTGGACGCACGGCGCTGATCATGATCGTCTGCGTGCCGGCCGAATTCCTGCTTGGCCTCGGACTCGCCATTCTCTTCATGGACGATTTCTACGGTAAGCGTGTCTTCTATTCGATCATGCTGATCCCGATGATGGTGGTGCCGGCCGTTGCCGGATACATGTTCTTCATGCTCTTTCAGTCGGGCGGACCGGTCAACGATATCCTGTCGACGCTCTCGGGCACGCCGGTGACCGTCGCCTGGCTGTCCAGCCCGAGTACGGCGCTGATTGCGGTGATGATTGCCGATATCTGGCAGTGGACGCCGCTGATGTTCCTCATTCTGCTGGCCGGTCTGGTCGGCGTGCCGGAAGATCAGATGCGGGCGGCGACGCTTCTCGGCGCTTCCTGGTCGCAGCGTTTCCGCACCATCGTGCTGCCGAAGATGAAGACCATCATCATCATTGCGCTTGCCATCCGCGTCATCGAAAACTTCAAGATCTTCGACACGCTCTACATCATGACCGGCGGCGGCCCTGGCGTGGCGACGGAAACCATCTCCGTCTACATCTACAAGATCACCCAGCAGGATCTGGTCTGGGGCTACGTCGCCGCCATCGCGCTTGTCATCCTCATCGTGCTCTCCGTCCTCGTTTCGCTGGCGATCAGCCGGATGAACGCCGCCAAGAAGGAGGCAGTGGCATGACCGCGATCCATCTCGAACATCTCGTCAAGCGCTTCGGCAGCTTTACCGCGCTGAAGACCATGGACCTCGACATTCGCGACGGTGAGTTCATGGCGCTGCTTGGCCCTTCCGGCTGCGGCAAGTCGACGACCATGAACATGATCGCCGGCATGGAAAGTCCGTCCGAAGGCCGCATTCTGTTCGACGGCA
>JAGWJK010000382.1 GCA_028865845.1 Rhizobiaceae bacterium | reverse complement strand
CTTCCTTGCGCGGATTGGGCAGGCGGACAATCTCGGCACCGCTCATCTTCGCGATCATCTCGGCGAGATCGCGGACGCGGTGCGTCTCGGTCATCTGATTGAAGATTTCGACGCGGGCATTGCGCGGCGGCGGGTTCTTCAAGGCAAGCTCGATGCAGCGCACCGAATCCTGGATGTGAATGAAGGCGCGGGTCTGGCCGCCTGTGCCGTGCACGGTGAGCGGATAGCCGATCGCTGCCTGGATGAGAAAGCGGTTGAGCACCGTGCCGTAGTCGCCGTCATAGTCGAAGCGGTTGATCAGCTGTTCGTGCCGGCGCGTCTGTTCGGTATGCGTGCCCCAGACGATGCCTTGATGCAAATCGGTGATCCTGAGGCCGTCGTTTTTGGCATAAAACTGGAAGAGCAACTGATCCAGGCACTTGGTCATGTGGTAGATCGAGCCCGGATTGGCCGGGTAGAGGATGTCCTGGCTCACCGTGCGCCCATCCGCGGTCTCGATGCCAACGGGAAGGTAACCTTCCGGAATGGCGGCACCGACGGTGGAATAGCCGTAGACACCCATGGTGCCGAGATGCACGAGATGGGCGTCGAGATTGAGTTCGACCAGCGCGTTCAGCAGATTATGGGTGGCGCTGACATTGTTGTTGACGGTGTAATTCTTGTGCCGGTCGCTCTTCATCGAATAGGGGGCCGCGCGCTGCTCGGCGAAATGCACGATCGCGTCGGGGCGATTCTCGCTCAGCCACTTCTTCAGAAGCTCGTAGTCCTTGGCGAGATCGATGAGATGGAAATGGATGCGCCTGCCGGTTTCGGCATGCCAGATGCGGGTGCGCTCCTGGATGGAATCCATCGGCGTCAGCGACTGCACGCCAAGCTCTGTGTCGATCCAGCGACGGGAGAGATTATCGAGAATGTGGACCTCATGACCGGCATCGGAGAGATGAAGCGAGGTTGGCCAACCAATAAACCCGTCGCCGCCCATTACCGCTATTTTCATGAGATCGTTTCCTTCTGCGTCGATCGCTATCCGGCAGTGACCCGGATAGTCAGTAATTATGACAATTGTTCAATGCTTGCCTGATGGCAGAAGTTCCGCCAAAGAGAGTCCCCATATTTTTTTGGAGTTGCGGCGACGATGAACAGCCCCTTTCTGATTGCCGGGGAACTGGAAGCCGGTGGCCACCGGTTGATGCAGCGAGTCTATTACGAAGATACGGATTTTTCCGGCCTCGTCTATCATGCCCGCTACCTGCATTTTCTCGAACGCGGCCGAACCGACTATCTGCGCTGCCTCGGCGTAGAACAGCGCGAACTCCTGAATGCGGATGAGGAGGGGCTGGTCTTCGTCGTTCATCGCATGGAAATCGACTTCAAAGGCCCGGCGCGCATGGATAACGTGCTGATGATTCGCACGGCGACCGAAAAGGCCGGCGGCGCCAAGATGGTGCTTTCGCAAGAAATCCGCCGCGACGATATGTTGCTGATCTCGGCCAAGGTGATCATCGCGGTGATCAACGCCAAAGGCAGGCCGCGGCGGCTGCCCGAGAAGCTGGCGCAGCAGATGCTGACGGCGTCCGAGGCGAAAGGCTAGCACAAGGTGCGCCGCTGCGGCAGTGTGTGTTGACGAGCGCTGGAGATGCCGGATTTCCAACGCCTTTGGCGGCTGCTTCCGTCGGTATCGGGCATTTATTTCCCATTGTCGGACCGTTCCTCCGGGCGATCTTCCATATGCACTTGTCAAAACATGAGTTTTATGTGAAGGAATTTTGCGCTGCAAGATATGCTTGGCGCCCGCCGGTGGTTTCTCCCCGGTCAGTTCTTTCCACAGGACAGAATAGCCTTCGCCGATAGAAATCTTTCATTTCGAGACACTAACATTCTTTTAACCATAATGGTGTCTTACTGGCGAAGTCGGAGTTTGTGCGGTGCACGCCTTCCTTTGACCAAATTTGACGGCAAGAAGGCAGTTGTAGAGCTTGGAAAGCTTGACCAGGGCGTTCAGCGGCGGCTGCCAAATATATCTTGTGAGATCACTTTGTGCCGCCCGGTCTTAGCGCCGGGCGTTTGGATTCGGGGATTTTGGATCAATGGATACGACAACAACAGCACTGGCAGCGGTCGCCACACCGGACATCACGCTCTGGTCGCTCTTCATGCAGGCGGGCCTGGTGGTCAAGCTCGTCATGCTCGGTCTGCTTGCGGCGTCCGTATGGACCTGGGCGATCGTCATCGACAAGTACATCAGCTATGCCCGCGCGCGCCGGCAGTTTGATCATTTCGAGCAGGTCTTCTGGTCTGGCCAGTCGCTCGAAGAACTTTACCGCACGCTTTCGGAACGTACCAACACGGGACTGAGCGCCATCTTCGTCGCGGCAATGCGCGAGTGGAAGAAGTCGTTCGAGCGCGGCGCTCGCTCGCCGATCGGCTTGCAGATGCGTATCGACCGCGCCATGGACGTGACGCTTGCGCGTGAATCGGAGCACCTGACGGCACGCCTCGCATCGCTGGCGACCATCGGTTCCGCCGGCCCGTTCATCGGTCTCTTCGGTACGGTCGTCGGTATCATGACCTCGTTCCAGGCGATCGCCGGTTCGAAGTCCACCAACCTCGCGGTCGTCGCGCCCGGTATCGCGGAAGCGCTGCTGGCGACGGCAATCGGCCTCGTTGCCGCTATCCCGGCGGTCATCGCCTACAACAAGTTCTCGGGCGATGCCGGCAAGCTCTCGGCGCGCATGGAAGGTTTTGCGGACGAATTTTCCGCCATCCTGTCGCGTCAGATCGATGAAAAGCTGCAGCCGCGCCAGGCGGCTCAGTAAACCGCAGACGGAACCGGAGTAGATCACATGGCAATGTCTGTTGGAAGCAAGGGCGGCGGTGGTGGCCGCCGTGGCGGGCGTCGTGGCGGTGGCCGCGGCGGTCCTATCGCCGACATCAACGTGACGCCGCTCGTCGACGTCATGCTCGTTCTCCTGATCATCTTCATGGTCGCGGCGCCGATGATGACATCGGGCGTGCCGATCGACCTGCCGCAGACGCAGGCCGGCGCTCTCAACGCCCAGACCCAGCCGATCACGATTTCCATCAAGGAGGACGGCCAGGTCTATCTGCAGGAAACGCAGATCGATGTCGCCGGCATCGCCGACAAGCTGAAGGCGATCGCGACGACGGGCTACAGCGAACGCATTTTCGTGCGTGGCGACGGCAAGGCGCCTTACGGCGTGATCGCCGACGTCATGTCTCGCATCCAGGAGGCCGGCTACAAGAATATCGGCCTGGTTACCCAGCAGCTGACAACGGATCACTGACGGATCGACATGAAGCGCAGCCTTGTCACATCTGCGGTTATTCACTGCCTGGTGCTGATCGGCGCCCTGCTGACGCTTAGCGCGCCGGCACCGCTCGAGACGCAGCCGGAAAGCGAAGCCATGCCGGTCGATCTCGTCTCGGCAGACCAGCTTCAGCAGGGTGAGAAGACCGCGCCGGTGCAGAACACGGCTTCCAAGAAGCCGACCACCAAGCAGACAGTGGTCGCCAATGCGCAGAATGCCGGTGAAAATGATGTCGACCTGAAGAGCCCCGTCGTGCCGACCCAGCGGCCGGCCGACGACAATGCAGCTCTCGCGCCGAAGAAGTCGCAGGTCCCGGTTCCGCAGAACGATCCGCGGCCGAACGATGTAAAGACGGTCGAACAGAAGGATACGGACGCCGCTCCGAAGGAAACCGCCGCGATCCCGCAGCAGAAGCCGGATGTGACGCCGACGCCAACTCCTACTCCCACGCCGACCCCGACTCCGCAGAAGGCCGATCCGACGCCGCAGAAGACCGAGGCGACGCCGGTGCCGACCCCGACGCCCACGCCGCAAAAGGTCGATCCGCAGCCGCAGACGCAACCGACCGAGCAGGCCGACCAGCCCGCGCCGGACAAGGTTCCCGTTCCGGACGTCAAGCCGCAGCCGACAACACAGAAGACCGCTGAGACCAAGCCTGACGTCAAGCCGGATCCCAAACCCGATCCGAAGCCGGACGTGAAACCGGTGGCCAAGCCCGATGTGAAGCCGGTAACCAAGCCGGAGACGCAGGTCGCGGATGCGAAGTCGGACACCAAGCCGACCGATAAGACGACCACGCAGAGCACCAGCAAGACCACTTCGCCGGATGACGGCAAGAAGGACAGCGACAAGAAGCGCGAGACGGCCAAGGGGTCCAACCAGGGGCTCGACGACGGCCTCGCCGATCAGATCAACACGCTGCTGAACAACAGCTCGTCCAAGGGGGGCGCGAAACGCTCGTCGCAGTCGGCCTCCGCCGGCGCAGACACGAACGTCGCTTCGCTCGGCGGCAAGAAGTCGCTTGGCGGCGGCAAACTCAGCCAGGCCGAGATCGATGGCGTCAAGGGAATTATCCAGGGCAACTTCACGGTCGTTGCCGGCCTTGCTGGCGCCTCGGACGTCCGCATCCAAGTGAAATACGACCTCGATCAGTCGGGTAATCTGGTGAGCGATCCTCAGGTCAGCGCCACCGGCGGCCCGGATGCCACGCGTCAGGCGATCGCCATGAGCGCATACCGCGCGATCATGAAGAGCGCGCCGTTCAAGAATCTGCCGCGCGACAAATATGACGGCGACAATGGCTGGCACCAGATGGTCGTCAATTTCGATGCGAGTGATCTGGGGCTGTGATGGCGAATCGCACGGTACAGATGACCCAGCGTCTTCTCTGTTGTCTGCAATTGGCCGCAGTTGCTTTAGCCGTCACGTTTTCGGCACCTGCTTCGGCTACAAATCTGAAGAAACATGAGACGCACGGCACGCATCTCGACAAGGTCGAGATCGACGCGCTGCGCGACCGTATCGCTCAATACTGGAATGTGGCCGCCGGCTTGCCCGATGCGGACAAAGTCAAGGTCAGCATAAAATTGAAGCTCAACCGATCGGCGAATATCGACGGATATCCGACCGTCACGGCCATGGGCGGACCGGATAAGACGCGCGAAGTCATTGCGACAAGCGCCTACCGTGCCGCCATCAAATCCGCCCCGTTCGAATTCTTGCCACCCGACAAATACGACGCCTGGAAAGAAGTGACCATCAACTTCCAGACAAGCGACTTGGCGCACTAATGCTGAAAGGCTTGGTAATATGATCAGAAAACCCTTCATCCGTCTCCTGCTGGTGCTGGCAGGCCTGATGGCGGCATATATCTCCCCGGCCTACGCGGTGGTGGAAATCAACATCAACAAGGGCAACGTTGCCCCCATGCCGATCGCCATCACCGACTTCTTGTCGAATGGCACGATGGGTGCGCAGATTTCCGGCGTCGTTGCTGCCGACCTGCAGCGCTCCGGCCTGTTTGCCCCGGTCAACAAGGCCG
>JAGWJK010000381.1 GCA_028865845.1 Rhizobiaceae bacterium | reverse complement strand
ATCTGCCGCTGAGGATGCGCACGGTGATCGATCTTCTGGCGGAGCGCCTGTCCGACATCGTCTGACGAAAAGGCGGCGACACGTGGCCGTCGCCTCTCCGCATGTCGACTATTTGCCGTGCTTCTTCAGCCAGGCATTCATTTCCTTGATTTCCTGCTCCTGCGCCTTCTCGACATTTTCAGCCAGCTGGCGCAGTTCCGGATCCTTCCCGTATTTGAGCTCGATCTTCGCCATGTCGATCGCGCCCTGGTGATGCGGAATCATGCCGCGAACGAAATCCGCATCGGCATCGCCGCTGTAGGTGATCATCATGTCCTTGTGCATTTTGCCCATGGCGTCGTTGTAGGCCTTGCTCGACGCGCCCTGGTCGCCCATCGGCTTGCTCATATCCATGCCCGACATATCGTCGGCATAGGCGGCGAACGCAGAGGACAGGGCAAATATGCCGGCAAGCAAAGTAGGTTTTGAAATGAACATGGAAATTCCTTTCCGTTTCTGAACGGTATCCAAAGTCTTCGCGGAAAAACCGCGGTGTTGATGAAGATCAGATTGGATCAAGCGAAACGGGGAGGAGGGGCCGTGGGCGCGGGGCGTGAGCCCAAAAGTTTCGGGCCATGGTCAGGTGCCGGATAGAAAAATGCCATCTCCGCATCATCCCCGCCGGAAAGCGAAGGCGCGATCGCGAGGCATGCTGCGCAGGAAGGCGCATGGGCCATGCCGCCGGCACAGGGATTGTCCTGCTTCTGGCTTGGATGCTCACCCATCGAGGCGTGATCGGCCATGCTCATGCCAGGCATATCCGCCATCACATGATCGGCGGGCATATCGGAAACGGCCGGCATCGCCATCGCCGCATCGCAGATCGGGCAATTCGCCAACGCCGGCATGGCGCCGTAAAACAGCCAGGCAATCAGCATGGTGAGGATGGCGAAGAAGCGCATGAGAGGAAGATAGAGTGTGGCATGGCGGAAGAGCAAGCCGCGTTTTGCCGCGGGGATCACTTTAGATTGGGAGATTGTTGGGAGAGGGCACTGCGTCGTCCACTTCTTGAACATCCTGCGCCGGAACCGCTACGATTGCTTATGCATGCAAACCGGGACGGTGTGGCTTCACCGATAGACTTCGCGGCGGTGCCCGATTTCGATGACGAGAACGATCAGCTTCTCATCCTGCAGATCGCAGATGATGCGATAGTCGCCGACGCGGTATCGCCAAAAATTTCCGAGACGCGACCCTTGCAATGCGCTTCCTATTTTGCGGGGATCGTCGTGTGTACCAAGACGCTCCTTCAAAAACCCGAGTATCCGCTTTGCGTCTTGCTTGCCGAGCTTGCTTAGCTGTTTGAGTGCATTTTCTTGAATTTCAATCTTCCAGGCCAAGCTCGCGCTCCACCTCTTCCAGCGTGTAGGTCCGATCCTGGCCGTTCAGTCTCCTCTCCGTCGCCCGCTCGGCGAGGTAGAGATCCTCCAGATCTTCAAGATGCGCTTCGATTGCTTCGCGAATATAGAAAGTCGCCGTGCGCCCGGTACGTTCGGCCAAGGCGTGCAATCGCTTATGGGTCTCGTCGGGGAGGCGGATGGCGGTTTGCTTGCTCATGGGCGCGAGTCCTTGGGATACGTGTATCCCAATATAAGGATTGGCCCCGCTTTCTCCAATCAAATTTGGCCCGGGCAAGTCGGGATTCATCCCGCCAGCCTGATCTCGTGGAGAATTTCGACCGGATACGCGTGGACGCAGTCGACGACATCGAAAATGACGGTGAACCGGGCCGGCGTTTCTGCGGCCCATATCAACGCCGCTTCCTTCGACATAGCTGGGATTTTCATCGCGAGCGTGCAATGAGGATTCCAGAAGCCCGGCCGATAATGCTCGTGGCAGAGGATTGGATCTATCTGCCGATGCAAGGATTCGTGCGCTTCTCGCAAGGCGTCACTCGGGACGGGGGAAGCCCAGAGAACCAGATATTCGTTGTCGAAATGGCGAATCCCGGAAAATTCCATCGGTAAGGCAGGCAGGCCGCGAAAGACCGTGCCGAGCGTCGCGCGAAGACGATCGGCATTGATGTTTTCGTAGACCGCGAGTGTCAGATGCGGAGGATAGTTCAGGCTCGCCATCGACGGTACCGCTTCGAAGGCGCTCGCCTGATCCCAGAGGGCAAGGATTGGCGCCGCGGTGTCGTTCGTGCATCTCAGGCTTATGGCGTAGGGCATGGTGAAGGATTCGCCGGTTTGGATGGTCGACTGTAGCGCAGTTTTGCAAGGATTCACGCGTGAACGCGAAGCATCTGAAACCGTCCTCGCTCAGCACCGCGTTGAATCCTTGCTACCGGAACGGTGTCTCGGCGTCTTCAAGGATTCATTTGTTGGTTTTTGTCAGCCAACATAACCGACAAATCCTTGCCGCATCCGGCCCAATCCGCTAGGTAACCGCGACTGTTATAGTGACCGGATTGCCCTGAAAATGAACGATAAGCAGAAAAAACCGCAAAAGCTCAGAGCCCGCCTGCCACGTGGCTTTGTCGATCGTTCGGCGAGCGACATTCGCGCCGTAAACGAGATGACTGCAAAGATCCGTGCGGTTTACGAGCATTATGGTTTCGATCCGGTCGAAACGCCGCTGCTGGAATATACAGATGCGCTCGGCAAATTCCTGCCCGACAGCGATCGCCCGAACGAGGGCGTGTTTTCGCTGCAGGACGATGACGAGCAATGGATGTCGCTACGCTACGACCTGACGGCACCGCTTGCCCGTCACGTTGCCGAGAATTTCAACGATATCCAGCTGCCTTACCGCACCTATCGTGCCGGCTACGTCTTCCGCAACGAGAAGCCGGGTCCGGGTCGTTTCCGTCAGTTCATGCAGTTCGACGCCGATACCGTCGGCGCTCCGGGCGTGCAGGCCGATGCCGAGATGTGCATGATGATGGCCGATACGCTCGAAGCGCTCGGCATCAAGCGCGGCGACTATGTGATCCGCGTCAACAACCGCAAGGTTCTCGACGGCGTGCTGGAGGCGATTGGCCTCGGCGGAGACGACAAGGTCGGCCAGCGCCTGAACGTACTGCGCGCCATCGACAAGCTCGACAAGTTCGGTCCGGAAGGTGTGGCGCTGCTGCTCGGTCCCGGCCGCAAGGATGAATCCGGCGACTTCACCAAGGGTGCCGGGCTCGATGCCGGCCAGATCGAAAAGGTGCTCTTCTTCGTCGGCATCAAGGACTATGCCGAAAGTGCCGCGCAGCTTGCGGAACTGGTCGCGGGTACGTCGCGGGGCGGTGAAGGTGTCGAGGAGTTGAATCTCATCGGCAGTCTCGTCACCAGCGCCGGCTATCAGTCCGACCGCATCAAGATCGACCCTTCCGTCGTTCGTGGTCTCGAATATTACACCGGCCCGGTTTACGAGGCCGAACTGCTGTTCGACGTCACCAACGAGAAGGGCGAGAAGGTGGTGTTCGGCTCGGTCGGCGGTGGTGGCCGTTATGATGGCCTGGTATCGCGCTTCATGGGCCAGCCGGTGCCTGCCACGGGCTTTTCCATCGGCGTCTCGCGCCTGATGACCGCTCTCAAGAATCTCGGCAAGCTCGGCCAGGACGAGATCGTTGCCCCCGTGCTCGTCACCGTCATGGATGGCGACGTCGAGGCCATGGGCCGCTATCAGCGTTTTACGCAGCAGCTCCGAGCTGCCGGCATTCGTGCCGAAATGTTCCAGGGCAACTGGAAGAAGTTCGGCAATCAGCTGAAATATGCCGATCGCCGTGGCTGCCCGATCGCGCTCATCCAGGGCGGTGACGAGCGCGCGCAGGGCATGGTGCAGCTCAAGGATCTCATCGAAGGCAAGCGTCTTTCCGGCGAGATCGAGGACAATGCCAGCTGGCGTGAGGCTCGTGTTGCCCAGGAGTTGGTGTCTGAAGCCGATCTGGTGGCCAAGGTCCAGGCAATGCTCGAAGCACAGGCCGAAGACCGCAAGAGGGCACTTGGCGATGTCTGAGTGCGTCGCCTTGCGCCTCAGGCGAAACCTCTCCCGGCGAGCAGGGAGAGGTACTGACCTCTTTTGTGGCGACCTGTCGATCCAAACGGAGCTGAGAGGCTGCTTCTTTCCCCTTCTCTCCGATGGAGAGAAGGAGAGGACCATCCCATGCCTCTGATCAATCTTCCGAAATTTGCAGACGATCTCATCGAGGAATTTACCGTGCGCCGGGCCGAGGTGGTGGATACCCCCGTCATCCAGCCGGCCGAGCCGTTTCTCGACATGGCCGGCGAGGATCTTCGTCGTCGGATTTTCATGACCGAGAGCGAGACCGGCGCCAGCCTCTGCCTGCGCCCGGAATTCACCATCCCGGTCTGCCTTCGCCATATCGAAACGGCGACCGGAACGCCGAAGCGCTATTCCTATCTCGGTGAGGTCTTCCGCCAGCGCCGCGAAGGCGGCAACGAATTCTATCAGGCGGGGATCGAGGATCTCGGCGATCGCGATATCGCCAGCGCCGATGCCCGGGCCATTGGCGATGCCATCGACATTCTCGGCAAGCTGGTTCCGGGCAGGGCGCTGTCGGTGACGCTCGGCGATCAGGCCGTGTTCGAAGCGGTCGTGCAGGCGCTCGGCCTGCCCTCCGGCTGGCAGAAGCGGCTGATCCATGCCTTCGGAAACATGATGCAGCTCGAAACGCTGCTGGCGCGGCTCGCAAGCCCGCAGCCGGTGGTCGGGCTTGATCGCTATGTGGTCGATTTCCTGGCCCGCGGCGATGAGCAGGGGCTGGTGGATCATATCGACCGGACCATGCAGGCCACCGGCTATTCGACCAATGCCAGCCGTTCGCCGCTGGAGATTGCCCGTCGCCTGCGGGAAAAGCTGGTGCTGTCGACGACCCATCTCGATGACGTCGCCTTCGGCATCCTAGAGGAATTCCTGTCGCTAAGCGTGCCGCTTGCGGATGCCTCTTCCGCGCTGGCAGGTTTTGCCGACGCGGCCGGGCTGAAGCTCGGCGCGGCGCTGGAGCGTTTCGACGCGCGTGTGGCCGCGCTCGCCAACGCCGGCGTCGATGCGGCGCGGATCGACTATCGCGCCGCTTTCGGCCGTCCGCTCGATTATTATACCGGTCTCATTTTCGAAGTGACGCTGGAAGGATCGACGGAAGTGCTTGCCGGCGGCGGACGTTTCGATCGGCTCCTGACGCTGCTCGGCGCCAAGGACCACATTCCGGCGGTCGGCTTCTCGCTCTGGCTTGATCGCATCGAAACGGTGAGGGCAGCCTGATGACCATTACCATAGCGCTCCCCTCCAAGGGCCGGATGAAGGACGATTGCACGGCGATCTTCGAGCGGGCCGGTATGCCCGTTGTGGCTGTCGGCAACGATCGCTCCTATCGCGGTCGTGTCGAAGGCT
>JAGWJK010000380.1 GCA_028865845.1 Rhizobiaceae bacterium | reverse complement strand
CTCGCCGGCCAGCGCGCCACCCTGCGCTCGCCGATCGGCAAGACCGACATCATCAGCAATGCCCCGGTCGATCTCGTCCGCGACTATTATCATGCCAACTACCGGCCCGATCGCGCCACGCTGATTGTCGTCGGCGACGTCGATCCCGCCGCCATCGAAGCCGAAATCCGTCAGCGTTTCTCCGATTGGAAAGCCAGCGGCGCAGCACCGCAGGAACCCGATCTCGGCACGTTGAAGCCGAAGGGCGAAAGCGCCGATGTCATCGCCATTCCGGGCGGATCGACCAGCGTGCAGATCGCCTGGACTCGCCCCTATGACGCCTCGCCCGACACATTCACCAAGCGCCGGGCTCAGCTGATTGAGGATCTCGGCCTGCTGGTGCTCAAGCGGCGGGTAGGCGCTATCGCCAACAAGGCGAATGCGCCCTTCATCGGCGCCGACATCGGCTCTCAGGATCTCCTCGATTCCGCCCACGTCGTGCTGATCGCAGCCAATTCCGAACCGGATAAATGGCAGGCGGCGCTGGCGGCCATCGACCAGGAACAACGCCGCATCCAGCAATTCGGCGTCGAGCAGGCAGAGGTCGACCGCGAAATGCTCGAATATCGCTCGGCCCTGCAGGCGGCCGCGGCGGGTGCTGCGACACGCACCAGCACCGACATTGCCTCCATGCTGGCCTCGAGCGTCGATGACAACCAGGTCTTTACCTCGCCTGCGGAGGATCTCTCGTCGTTCGAAACCATGACGAAGGGCGTAACGGCGGAGGAAGTCAGCCAGGCTCTTCAAAATGCTTTTTCAGGCAACGGTCCGCAGATCGTGCTGCAGACGCCGCAATCGCCGCAAGGCGGTGCCGACGCGGTCCGCCAGGCCTACGACGCTTCACGTGCCGTAGCGGTCACCGCGCCAGTGGGCGCGACCACCGCGACCTGGCCCTATACGCATTTCGGCGAGCCCGGCGCAGTCGTCGAAAAGCGTGTCGTCGACGATCTCGGCCTGACCATGGTGCGCTTTGCCAACGGCGTGCGCCTCACCGTCAAGCCGACCAAGCTGCGGACGAACGAAGTATTGGTGCGCGAGGATATCGGTCATGGCCGGCTTGGCCTGCCAAAAGACCATCCGCTTGCCACCTGGGCATCGCCGGCGATCGTTCTCTCCGGCACGAAAGCCCTGGCCTATGACGACATGCAGAAAGCCTTGGCGGCCAATGTCGTCAGCATCGCCTTCTCGGTGGGCGACAGCTCCTTCAAGTTCGACGGGCGCACGCAGACGAAGGATGTTGCAACCCAATTGCAGATGATGGCCGCCTACACCTCCGACCCGGCATACCGCCCGGAAGCCTTCACGAGGGTGCAGCAGGCCTACCTCAACAGCCTTGCCCAAACCGAGGCTACACCCGGCGGCGTTATCAGCCGCGATTTTGCCGGCTTGGTGCATTCGGGCGATCTCCGATGGACCTTCCCCGATCGCACGCAATTGTCGGCCGCCACGCCTGCGGATTTCGAGGTGCTGTTCCGGCCCTATATTTCCACCGGGCCGATAGACATCACCGTGGTCGGCGACATCACGGCTGATGAGGCAATCCGCCTCACGGCCGAGACCTTCGGCGCATTGCCCGCCCGCACGGACACGGCGCCGAATGCCGACGTGAGCGGCGTGCGTTTTCCGGTGCCGACCGACAAGCCGGTCGTTGAGACCCACAATGGCAGGGCTGATAACGCCGCCGCAGTGGCTGCCGCTCCCATCGGCGACATGCTTTCCGACATGCCGCGCGGCTTTGCCGCCAATGTCGCCGGGCAGATCTTCCAGAACCGGTTGATCGACCAGTTCCGCATTGCCGAAGGCGCAACCTACAGCCCACAGGGCGACGTCGATCTGTCGAGAGAAATCCCGGGCTACGGCTACGCCTACCTCTACGTTGAAACCACACCGCCCAAGGTCGGCCGCTTCTACGCGCTGGTGGACAAGATCGCCTCCGATCTCGCATCCAACGATGTCTCGCCCGACGAGCTGGCACGCGCCCGCGAACCGATCATCGAGACCTTGAAGCATCAGCAACAGGGCAACGATTATTGGATTCAGTATCTGCACCACGCGCAGACGGACCCTCGTCGCCTCGACCGCATCCGCAACAATCTCAGCGGCTATGACAAGGTCACCGCTGAAGACATCCGCCAATTTGCCGCAACCTATTTCCAGCCGGACAAATTCTGGAAATTCGAGGTCTTGCCGGCACCGGCGGTGCGGTAAACGGAGCGCACAAAAGCATGATCCCGAGCGCCGCGCAGCGTCTCGGGATCATGTTCGAACAGCGAAAGGCTCAAGCGGTCAGCTCGGCCACTTTCTTCGTCAGATCGGCAATATAGGCGTCGGCCGAAAGATCGGAACCGGTCGCTCCGATCAGGATCTCGCTCGGGCTCTTCGAGCGGCCATGGCGATGGACGTTGTCATTCAGCCAGTTTTTCAGCGGCATGTAATCGCCTTCGCTGAGCCCCTTCTCGACGGCGGCGTCTTTGCCGGCTGCGGCAAAGAACTGCGACGACATGATGTTGCCGACGGTGTAGGTCGGGAACGAGCCGACCATGCCTGATGACCAGTGCACGTCCTGGAGCACGCCGAGTGTATCGCTGGGCACGTCCAGGCCAAGATAGGACTTGATCTTGTCGCGCCAGATCGCCGGCAGGTCGGAGACGCGGATTTCTCCGGCGATCAGCCCTGCCTCGATCTCCGAGCGGAGCATGATATGGAAATCATAGGTCAATTCGTCGGCCTCGACGCGGATGAAGCTTGGCCGTGCCGCATTCACCGCCCGCCAGAAATCATCGACGGAGACATCCTCAAGCTGGGCCGGGAAGGCCGCCTTCAACTCGCCGAAATGCAGATCCCAGAAACGGCGCGAGCGGCCGACACGGTTTTCCCACAGGCGCGACTGCGATTCATGCGTGCCGAAACTGGTGCCGCCGACGGCATAGAGATTGACGAAATCGGTGGTGAAGACCGAGCGCGAAAACTCCTCGGCGATACCTTGCTCGTACATCCCATGGCCGGCCTCGTGCCAGACCGCGAACAGGCCGCCGGGCAGCCAGGTTTCGCGGAAGCGGCCGGTGATGCGCACGTCCGATCGGGTGAACGATATCTCGAACGGGTGCACGGTGTCGTCGAGCCGTCCGCGGCCGAAATCATAGCCGAAGCGCGTCGAGATCGCGCTGGAAAAGGCCCGCTGCGCAGCGACCGGATAGGCCCGTTCGAGAATATCCGAACGAACCAGCGCTTGTTTGGCAGCAGAAAGCAATGGCAGCAGAGCTTCCCTGAGATCGCCGTAAAGGCTGCGCAGCCGCGACCATGTCATGCCGGGCTCGTAGGTGGCAACGAGCGCATCGTAGGGATGCTCGTCATAGCCGATGGCGCCAGCGATCTCGCGCTGCATCTCCATCGTCTGTTCCAGAACCGGCGCGAAACCGGCGAAATCGTTGGCGGCGCGAGCCTTTGCCCAGGCGGCCTGGGCCCGGGTCTTCAGATCGGCCGCGGCGCTGACGAGCGGGGCCGGAATGCGCGCCAAGGTCGCAATCGAGGCGGAAGCCTGTTCGACGGCAAGCCTGCGGATGTCATTCGCCGGCACACCATCGAGTTCCGCGCGCGCGCCTTCGATCGCCCGCTTTACCTCGTCGCCGGTCGCCAGATCACGGGCCAGGCCGACCAAAGTCGCGATCTGCTTGCCACGCGCCTCGACGCCGCCTGCCGGCATCATGGTGCGGGAATCCCAGGTCAACAGGTTCACCGCGCAAAGGATATCGTTGATCTTTGCGATCTCGGTTTCGAAAGTGGCGAAGCTCATGAGGGAATGCCTTCCATGGGGATTGCGACGTTGGGCGCACCGAAATCGGTCAGGTGACACGCGGCGCGCTGGCCGCCCTCGCGAGGGGTCAACATCGGCCTCTCGGTCAGGCAGCGTTCGAAAACATAGGGACAACGGCCGGCAAAGGGACAGCCCGGCGGAACGTCGAGCGGGCTCGGCAATTCGCCGCGGGCGGCGACCGTCTTGCTGCGGCGCGACGGATCGAGTTCCGGCGCAGCGTCGAGCAGCGCCTTGGAATAGGGATGGCGCGGCGTCGTAAACAGCGCTTCGGCGGGGCTGAGCTCCACGACCTGTCCAAGATACATCACGGCGACACGATGCGAGATGTGGCGGACAAGCCGCAGGTCGTGCGCGACGAAAACCACGGTGAGATGCAGTTTTTCCTGCAGTTGCAGCAGCAGATTGACGACCTGCGCCTGCACGGAGACATCGAGCGCCGAGACCAGCTCGTCGGCGACGATGACATCGGGCTCGACGGCAAGCGCGCGGGCAATGCCGATACGCTGGCGCTGGCCGCCGGAAAATTCATGCGGATAGCGGCCGGCTGCGTCCTGCGGCAGGCGGACGAGTTCCAGCAGCTCGGCAATGCGGCCGGGAATATCGGCAGCCGACCGCATCTTGTGGACGCTCAGCGCCTCGCCGATGATCTGCTTCACCGTCATGCGCGGATTGAGCGAACTATAGGGGTCCTGGAAGATCATCTGGACGCGTCTATTGAAGGCGCGGCGTTCGCCCGACTTCAGATGCGAGATATCCCTGCCCTCGAAGCGAACGGCACCTTCGTCGGGCTCCAGCAGGCGCACGAGGCAGCGCGCCAGCGTGGACTTGCCGCATCCGGATTCTCCGACGATCCCCAGCGTTTCGCCGCGATGGATATCGAGGTTGACCTCGTTCAGCGCATGCACGGCAAGCGGCGGTTTGCCGGCGAGACGACGCATCAGCGAACCTGGGCCAGCAAATCGTTTGGTGACGCCGTCGACGGAAATGATCGGAACAACGCTACTCATACGATGGCCTCCATGGCCGCAATATCGTCCTGATGGAAGCAGGCCGCCATGCGTCCCTCGGCAATCTCAACCAGCGGCGGCCGCTCCTTCAGACATTCTCCCGTGGCGAACTGACAGCGTGGATGGAAAGCGCAGCCGGAGGGCAGCGCCGTCAGGCTCGGCGGCGTGCCGTCGATCGAATAGAGCATGGTGCGCGGCGCCCCGCCGCTCGGCACGGAGCCGAGAAGGCCGCGCGTATAGGGGTGGCGCGGGTGGGCAAAGACATCGGCTACGGTGCCGGTCTCGACAATGCGGCCGGCATACATCACCGCCATCCGATCGCAGGTGGCCGCAACCACGCCGAGATCGTGCGTCACGAGCACGACGCTCATGCCGAAATTGTCGCGCAGCTCCAGGAGCAGCTTCAGGATCTGGTCCTGGATCGTCACGTCGAGCGCCGTCGTCGGCTCGTCCGCAAGCAGAAGCTTAGGCGAACAGGCAAGAGCGATGGCGATCATCGCACGCTGGCGCATGCCACCCGAGAACTG
>JAGWJK010000379.1 GCA_028865845.1 Rhizobiaceae bacterium | reverse complement strand
AGTAACCCTGCGGCTTCCCATCGGCATCAAAATAGGCAAATGGCGGCGAGTCTTCGTTATGGCCGATGACGATCGTGCCGCTGTCCTTGATCTTCTTCAGCGTGCCATACAAATCCTCCGCGTGGGCACTCGCGGTAAACAACAAGGCGGCAATGCCTATGGCAGTGGTGAAACGTTTGAACATTATAGTTCCCCTCTTTCTTTTTCGGTCTCCGCCAATTTAAGGCAGATGTCGGCAAGCATTTCGTAGTCCTCGAAAGCGTTATAGGCGTGCGCGGAAAGCCGGACCCAAATGCCGTCCGAATGCGGCATCAGCGGTGCATCGGTTCCGAATTCCTCGAGCAAACGGCCGCGCATCCTGACGGCGCGCGGCTTGGTAAACGGGCCGCCAACTGGCAAGAGCACCATCGCCATGGCAGCGCCCAGTCGCGGGCCGCCAACGACCGTGCCGAGGCGCTCAGCCAAATAGTCGGCTCCCTCACGCACCAGCGCGGCATTGCGGGCACGCAGTTGCGCACCGCCCAGTTCGTGATGAAAATCGATCGCAGCGTCGACCGCGAGCCACGCGCTCGGGTCGCGCGTCCCCGTCCAGCCGAATTCGCCCAGAAAGCCGGTGCCGTAGCCATGGGAAATGGTTACGGGGTGAAGGTCATCCTGGCGATCCGGTCGCGCCCAGAGGAAGGCGCAGCCTTTGGGTGCCATCAGCCATTTATGGCAATTGCCGACATACCAATCGGCATCAAGCGCCGTGAGATCGACATCGACCTGCGCCGGGCCATGCGCGCCATCAACAAGGACCGCGGCACCGGCCGCATGACAGACGCGGACAATGTCGGCGATCGGCAGCACGAGCGCGCTCGGCGACGTCACATGATCAACGACGACGAGCCGCGTGCGGTTTGTGAGCGCTGCCGCGATTCGGCCGGTTAAGCCTGAAACATCGCTGGTTGGAAAAGGCAGCGGAACTTCGACGATGCGAGCGCCCGAAAGCCCGCATACGAAACGGGTCGTGTTGGCGACGGCACCATAGGTTTCGCTGAGAAGAATGATCTCATCGCCGGGCGCAAACGCCAGCGACCGCAAAACGGCGTTACAGCCGGTCGTCGCGTTATCGAGGAAAACGATGTCATCCCCATTGGCGCCGACGAAAGCTCCGAGTGCGGCAGCACTTTGGCGCAACGCATCGGGAAGGATCATTCGCATGAAGGTGCTGGGTTGCGCTTCCATTCGGCTTCGCCAAACGTCCTGTGCCGCAAGCACGCGCTTCGGCGTGGCTCCGTAAGCGCCGTGATTGACCGTAAGCTTCGTCCAATCGAGCGCCCATTCCTTGCGGATCGCGCGGCCAAGTTCAGGGAAAGCGGCGTTTGACATCATTCAATTCCAGCTAAAGGTGAGGCAAGCGCATAATCCACCGCTGCCTGGGCATGCAGGCGCGTGGTATCGAAGACCGTCAAAGCGAAGTCGCTCTGCGAAACGAGAAGGCCGATTTCCGTGCAGCCAAAGATGACGCTGTCAGCACCGCGCTCTTGCCCTCTGCGAACGATCTCCATGCAGCGTTGCTTCGATTCCGAGGTGATTATGCCCTGGCACAGCTCGTCATAAATGATCCGATGGATGACACGACGCTCGTCCTCATCGGGCAACATGACGTCGATATCGCCCTGATCCTCCATGAGATCCCGGTAGAACGGGTCATTCATCGTGAAGGCAGTTGCGAGCAGCAGCGGCCGCCGGTAACCGGCCCGCGTTATCGCGTCGGCCGTGACGTGCACGATATTGATCAGCGGCGCTGACACGCTTTGCGCTACCTGTGCGGCAACCTTGTGCATGGTATTCGAACAGATGAGGAGCACGTCCACACCGGCCCGCTCGAGGTCGACCGCAGCATCCGCAAGCGTCCGTCCCAACCGATCCCAATCGCCGCTCGTCTGATGCGCGGCGATCTCGCTGAATTCGGCGGACCAGAGCAACAGCTTCGCCGAATGGAGCGCGCCGAGACGGTCTCGCACGCCTTCATTTATGAGGCGATAGTAGACAGCCGAGCTCTCCCAGCTCATCCCCCCTATCAGGCCGATCGTGCGCATGCGTCAACTCCTTCTCCGGCTGCCAATTTATTGGGGCTGGTGCTCTCAACAAGTCGATTGTATGCCAGACAATATCTTTTTGGAGCGCGTTATGTGGAAACCGACCCTAGAGCCAGGCCGCCCTATTTACCGGGCCATCACCGATGCAATCGCGAGAGACGTCGAAAACGGCCGTCTTGCGGCTGGCGATCGGCTGCCGCCACAACGCGATCTGGCAAAAGCGCTGGCAATCAACCTTTCCAGTGTATCGAAAGCCTATAGGCTCGCCTTCGATCTCGGCCTCACCAATGGCGAAACCGGGCGCGGAACATTCGTGCGCGGCGGCGACCCGGCGCGCATTCCCTGGCCATCAGGCGAAAACAACATCAATATCGACTACGCCTCCAATTTCCCGATACCGCTCGATCTCAGAACCGACGTCCTGCGTCTCTGCAGCGATATGGCGCGTTATGACACCGGCCAGCGGCTTCTCGAGTATGCACCAAGCGGTGCCTCTGCCGACGACGTCGAAGCGGCGGTCTCGTGGCTCCGGTCATTGGGCGTTACCGCTCTTCCCGAGAATGTCCTGATAACATCCGGCGCCATCAACGGTGTCTTTGCCTGCCTCCTTGGCCTCACCAAAGCCGGTGAAACCGTCTTATGTGAAGACTTGACCTCTCCGGGCCTCATCAGTGCCGCACGCATGCTGGGATTGCGTCTCGTGGGGATACCGATGGACCGCCAGGGCATGCGGATCGATCATTTTAAACGTATCGCGACTGAAACCGGCGCGCACGTGGCCGTTCTCAATCCTACGCTGCACAATCCAACCCTGACGGTTCTCTCGGCTCGCCGCCGCGAGGAACTCGCGGCCTTCGTCAAATCCAGCAATATGATACTGGTCGAGGACGAGGTTTATGCCCCACTGCTTGAGGCGTTGCCGACGCCGCTCGCAGCCCTGGCGCCGGCGCACGTATGCTATGTCACAAGCTTCTCCAAGGTCATGCTGCCGGGTCTGCGCATCGGCTACCTGGCGGCTCCGCCTGTCCTGGCCGAGCGGCTGCGCAATGCTATTCGCGTCAGCACGTGGATGCCCTCGCCGATGCTTGCGAGCCTGGCCTCACGCTGGGTTCGAGACGGCACCGCCGCCAGGCTCATTCAGACCCGCCGGAACGCAGGACGCGAGCGAATTCAGGCTGCATGCCGAATACTACGCGCTCACAAGGTAATCGCCGTCGAAGAGGCGTTGCATGTCTGGCTGTTGCTTCCGCCACCTTGGCGGGCTGACGAATTCGCGGCCTATCTGAAGCAGCATGGAATTACCGTGATGCCCTCTCAGGATTTGGCGACGGCATCAGCCGCCAGCATGCAGGCCGTCCGGCTCAGCGTCGGCGCCGAGCCAAATCGCGCCCGTTTCGAACAGGGTCTGTCGCGGATCGACCGCATTTTACATGGACGGGAGTGACACCGACTTTCTCTCAAGAAATCAAGGCGTTGCGAAATTGACCGTCAGCGCAAATGCGCGCGCTCAGAAGTGGCAAGGGGCTGCGTGTGCCGTACGCTCTCAACCTTTGCGCGGGTTCGCAATGGATCTGCAGAGCGGCCCTATTCGATCAGTGCGTCGATACCATCTTCGAGCGCTACCGGAATGCCGACGGCCGTCAGGTTGTCGTAGGCTTTGGCCAAGACCTGCATGGCGATCTCGATATCGGAAGGAGTTATCCCTTGCAGCGCGTCGGAGTTAGCCTCGATGGCGGCTTTCAGGGCAGGCTCTTCGAGCCGTCGGCCCTTTTCCGTCAACGAGATTATGTATTTGCGTTTGTCGCTCGCGTGCCGCCGGCGTGTTACGAGCCCCATCGCCAGCAATGCCCTGATGGCGATCACCATGGCGGGGCCGGCGATCCCTGACTTCTGGGCGAGCTCGACCTGGGTCAATCCGTCATAGTGCCAAAGCGTGCGCAGCGCATACCATTGGCCAAGGGTGATGCCGAGCGGGGCGATACGCGTGCCAAGGTCGCGCTGGATCAGCCGGTTCACATGCCGCAAGCTGTTTCCGAAGCTATGCGCCATCGGCAAAATCGACGTTGCGTTAGGCCCTGTGTCCGCCATGAATGTCCTGTTCAACTTTCCTTGAAAGATCGCGAGCGTGTCTGCGTGACTATCCGCTCTGAAGCGATATGGCAAGCACAGCGGGGTCCAGAGGCACGGGCCGTCGCCTATATTTTAAACCTAAACAAAAATCCCTCAGAACACCTTGCCGACCTGTTGGAAACACGCTAGCCTCCAATCGTTCATATATTAACGAACGTCTTTTTGGGTTCGGTTGGCGTGCTGTTTTTCATCCGTGTGACCACCATCTGGCAATGACGGTCCGCGGCAGAAAATAGAACGACGGCTTCCCCAGGCAGGACGACAAGGGGAACGACATCATGACATCCATCTTCCGCTTCGCGGCATCCGTTGCCGTGGGCCTTACTCTCAGCAGCGTCAATCTTTACGCCGCCGATCCGGTCAAGATCGGTTTCGTCATGTCCTATAGCGGCTGGTTCCAGCCGATCGATGCCAGCACCATCAATGGCGCGCTGCTTGCCGTCAAGGAAATCAACGCAGCCGGGGGCGTTCTCGGTAGCCAAATCGAAGTAGAGACCTTCGACAACAAGTCCGAGCCGGCACTCGGCGCAGACGGCGCGACCGAAATGGTCAGCAAGGGCGTCAAGGCAATGCTCTTCCCGAGCGACTTCGACTTCGGCGCGCCCGGCGCCTTCATCGCTCAGCAGAACAACATCATCTCGCTGTCGGGCGCTTCGGACCCGAAATTCGGCGTCACCGGCATCGGCCCTTATGCCTATTCGATCTCGAACGCCGCACAGGCGCAGGGCGCGCTCCTGGCGGAATGGGCTTATGAAAAGCAGGGCTGGAAATCCGCCTACGTGCTGCTCGACAACACCATCTCGTTCACAAAATCGCTCTGCGGCAGCTTCAGCCAGCGCTGGAAGGAACTGGCCGGCGACAAGGCGCTGCTCGGCGAGGATACGTTCCTGAACAGTGACCCCAGCATCGCCGCCCAGGCGACGCGCATCAACAATCTTTCCGCCAAGCCCGACCTGATCGTCGTCTGCTCCTATGCGCCGGGCGGCCCGAGCGCCATCCGCCAGTTGCGCGAGGCCGGCCTCAACCAGCCAGTGCTAACGGGCGAATCCATGGACGGCGACTATTGGGCCGGCACCGTGCCGAACCTCAGCAATTTTTACGTCGCCGATTACGGCTCGGTCTATGGCGACGACCCCGATGCCGCCGTCAACGACTTCTTCAAGCGCTACCAGACCGAAT
>JAGWJK010000378.1 GCA_028865845.1 Rhizobiaceae bacterium | reverse complement strand
CGAAATCGTCATGCCGGCCTTGCGGCCGTGCGTCATCGACGTTGCGATGATCGCCATGATGGCGGGGCCTGGGCTGACGACGGCGATGATATAGGCAATGTAGGCCGGCAGGATCTGCGGCAGATAGGCAAGCGCCTGATGCATGGAATTGGTCCGGAAGGCTTGGGCGCGGCCAATTCCGCGCACTGAAGGCGCGGACGTTGCCACCGATTCGCCGCTGCGTCATCGGGGCTGAAAGCGATTTCTTGTCATAGTGACGCTTTCGACGCTGCGCGGGCAGCCGAAGCGATCTCATCGTTTCGATCGCGATGGAGGCGCGGCCAGCCGGGAAAGGTCGCGCTCCAAAGTTGGTTTTAGGCCGGGTTCAGGGCGGCATAGATGGTGTCGAAAGTGCCGTCCCGCTCCGCCCATCGCCGTGCGTGGTCGCGCTCCAGCAATATCTCGCCGCGTGGATGATCCTTGCTTTCCAGCAGTTGCATCACCTCCGCGAGATAGGCGGAAAGGGGCATGGCGCGCGGATCGGATGCCTGTCCCGCACCCGTCAGCTCGGTTTGCACATAGGGCGGCGAAAGCTCGAGCACTTCCACGGGGATCTTGCGAAGCTGATGGCGAAGCGATGTCAGCCAGGAGTGAAGAAATGCCTTGCTGGCGCAGTAGGTCGGGAAATCGGCGCGTGGAACGAAAGCCAGCGCGGAGCTTGTCGCCATGATCGTCGCGTTCGCCTGCAGCTTCAGCATCGGCAGGAAGGCCGCCACGACCCGAAGCACGCCGAGAATGTTGGTGTCCACGATCGCTTCGGCGGCGGAGACATCCCAACTGTCGCCGGTAATATCTTCGGTGCGCGAGATGCCGGCATTGGCGATAAGGACATTGAGCTCGGGAAAGCGGGCACGAACTTCGGCGGCGAGGGTTGTGAGCGAGGTCGAATCGTCCAGGTCGAGCGGCATACCGACCATGCCGGGGCGACCCGCCGTGATCTGATCCAGCAGGGCCTGCCGCCGCCCGGTGACGACGACGCGATTGCCGCGGTCGTGAAAAGCCTCCGCCAGCGCCCGGCCGATGCCGCTGGTGCCGCCGGTGATGAGAATGGTGTTGCCAGTCATTTGCATGATCTGTTGCTCCTGTCGTTGATCTCGGCCACATGGCCGGTCGTTTTGACCATCAGCCGCAACCGCGGCCGATGGTCATTCGGATGGGGGTGGATCGGTGGGCGTCCACCGAAGCAGGATGTGAATTAGTAAGCCGGCTAACGAAGAAGCATGCGAAGCGTGGCAAAGACCGCGACAGCGCCTGCAAACAGGCCAGGCTCGAAGGAATCGCCGATCCTGCACGATCGAGCGGATGTAGCGCCGGCGCCAAGACATATCAGCAATACGGCTAGCATCGCCGCCCCAAGAGCCACGGAGGTGCTTTTGGATAGACGATGGTATGTGTAAACGGGGAATGGTGTCATCCCATAGCTCCTTGTTTGTCGAGACACTCCCTGCTGGGATCCTCTCGATTAAGGATGCGTTGGATGACGGTAACGCCTACGGCAGTGCTGTGAGAGCGACTGTGGCACTCGACCTATCGAGACAAAGCGCGATTGTCAAGGCGGAGATTCCGCCGCCCGCGATGGGTTGAAACCCCATCGATATGGATCGAGCTGTAATTCGCCCGCACGCCGGATGCCGCGCATGGCCGATAGCTGGCCGCCGATGACCCCGGTGTTAACTCCGGCGATTGGCCACGAACTGCGCTGTCTCGATCAGAACCTTTGCCGTGTCCCCATAGGGAGCCAGGAGTTCGCCTGCTTCCGCCACCAGCCGCGCCAATGTCGCCTCCGCCCAGGCCTGGCCGTGAAGAGCCACCAGCGTGCCTTTGCCGCGGGCAGCGTCCTTGCCGGTGGCCTTGCCCATGGTGGCGGCGTCGGCGGTGAGATCGAGGAGGTCGTCGGCGAGCTGGAAGGCGAGACCGATCTTTTCGCCGAAGACGCGCAGCCGCTGAACGTCCTCGGCCGGCGCACCGGAGAGGAAGGCGCCGGCTTCGCAGGCGAAGCGGATCAGGGCGCCGGTCTTCATTGCCTGCAGGGTGGTGATGCCCTGCTCGTCAGGCGTCTGCTTCTCGGCGGCGAGATCCAGCGCCTGGCCGCCGGCCATGCCGCCAATGCCGGCGGCGCGGGACAGGGAGAGCACCAGTTCGATCTTGCGCGATGCCGGAAGATCGGTTTCCGGCGCCGCGATGATATCGAAGGCGTAGGTCAGCAGGCTGTCGCCGGCAAGGATCGCCGTCGCATAGTCGAAGGCGATGTGGACGGTCGGCTGGCCACGGCGCAGATCGTCGTCGTCCATGGCCGGCAGGTCGTCGTGCACAAGCGAATAACAATGCACGCATTCGAGCGCTGCGCCGACTCTCAGGGCTGCCTGTTCGCTGCCGCCGAGCAGCGCTGCGGTCTCCACCACGAGAAAGGGCCTCAGCCGCTTGCCGCCATTGAGCACGCCGTGGCGCATGGCGCCGAGCAGGCGGTCGGGTCGGGCGATTTCGCCCTCCTGACAGGCATCGGCAAGGAGGCGATTGAGGACAGCCTCGACCTTGCCGGCATTGTCCCTGAGGCGATGTTCGAAAGACGGAGTGGTGCTGTCCATGGCCGCTGTTTGGCATGAGTGCCGGCTGCTGGCAACGGGAATTGTCAACAGCCGCAAGGGGAATCTCGTCGCACTCTGGTCATCCTCCTGTGTAGACGGTATGACAATCAGAGCATTGCCGGCGAGGTCCCTGGACGCGCCGAAAATGCGCGGGGTGGAGCAAAGGCGGGCCTTCGACAATTGGATATATCGACGGAGAGCGAGGGGGAAGCCGAGATGCCGCCGGAAAGCAGCCGGCGCGCGTGGTTCCGGCGCCGTCCGCTGTGGCAGCGCATCGTTCTCGTCGTCATCGCCCTGGCGCTGCTGCCCTATGTCCTCATCCTCGTCTACACTTTGCCGTTCATCCATCCGGTTTCGACGCTGATGCTGCGGGATGCGGCGATGCTGCGAGGCTACGATCGGCGCTGGGTGTCCTTCGACGACATAGCGCCGGTGTTGGTGCAATCGGTCATGGTTTCCGAAGACGGGCAATTCTGTTTCCACGGCGGGGTCGACTGGGGCGAGATGCGCATGCTCGTGGGGGAAACGCTGCGGGGCGAATCTACCCGTGGCGGCAGCACGATCCCGATGCAGACCTCGAAGAACCTGTTTCTCTGGAACAGCCGTTCCTTCGTGCGCAAGGCGCTGGAGCTGCCGCTCGCCGTCTCCTCGTCCTTCGTCTGGTCGAAGCGGCGGATGATGGAAATCTATCTCAACATCGCCGAATGGGGTCCGGGCATCTACGGCATCGAGGCGGCGGCGCGCTATCATTTCAAGGTGCCGGCCTCGAAACTCAATGCCCGCCAGGCGGCTCTTCTCGCCGTGTCGCTGCCCAATCCTATCGACCGGGTGGCCAGCAAGCCGGGGCGCGGACTGCGCCAGCTCGCATCGCTGATCCAGCGGCGCGCGGCCAATTCCGGTGAGTACATCAAGTGCCTTTATAACTGATATCAGAACTTCTCGTTCGATCAGCCGAAGCGCGTCGCTTAAAAGCAAACCTTGGAAAACGCGGCGCTTCGACCGTCATCCGAGCTTCTTGCAGATGACGTAAGGGCGGGTGATCTGCCAACCGAACATCGGACCTGCCCTATGAGCATCGACGCCTTCTCACCGGAACTGCTGAAATATTCCAAGAGCCGCAATCCCGAGCCGCCGCTCCACCTCGGCACGCGCTACGATCTCTCCGGCAATTTCCAATATGAGCCAGGCAATACCATCGTCTGCCATGTCGTGGACGGCTCCGAAACGCAGCGCGCCGTCGTCGCGGCACGTGAAAAATACCTGGCGATGGAGGAAGCGCCGCAATTCACCTTCACGCCGATTTCCAGCCTGCATATGACCCTGTTTCAGGGGATCATCGAATATCGCCGCACAGCGCGCCATTGGCCGGCCGGCATCGCGCTCGACACACCGATCGACGAAATGACGGAGATCATGGCGGAACGGCTGTCGCACTTCAAAAAACGCGATCCCTTCAAGGTCGCGGTCACTTCCGCGCGGCCCGCCGGCCTGCTGGTGGATGGCGCGACCGAAGAGGACCGCAAGATTATGCGCGATTGGCGCAACGCGCTCGCCGATCTCCTCGGCTACCGTCATCCCGACCACGACACCTATCCGTTTCACATCACCTTCTGCTATGTCATAGAACGGCTGGAAGATACCGCCTTGCGGCGCTGGCAGGCGATGCTCGACGACGTCGCGGCCGAACTTCGCCGGGACATGCCCGTGCTCGAACTCAATCCGCCGGTATTCTGCTCCTTCGACGACATGAACCATTTCGAGGAACTCCTGGTCCTCGATTTCGAGCAATAATTAAGGATAATTCCATGGACAAGCTGACCCTCTATATCGGCAACAAGAACTATTCTTCCTGGTCGTTCCGGCCATGGCTGGCATTGGAGGGTCGCGGCATCCCGTTCGAAGAGGTCGTGATCCCCTTCGATTTTCCGGCAGGCAATCCGAACATTCACGCGGTTTCGCCGACCGGAAAGGTGCCCTTGCTCGACCATGGCGGGTTCAAGGTCTGGGAATCGCTGGCGATCATCGAGTATGTCGCCGAGCTTTTCCCGGATGCCGGTCTTTGGCCGAGCGATAGCCAGGACCGCGCGCTTGCGCGGTCGCATTCCATGGAGATGCTTGCGGGCTTCAGGGCGCTGCGCAATGCCTGCCCGATGAATATCCGCCGTCCTGTCGGTAAGATCGATCTGCCCGATGGCGTGATGGACGACGTCGCGCGTATCGAGACGATCTGGCGCGAGGCGCGTAGCCGCTCCGGCGGCCCTTTCCTGTTCGGGGCTTTCTCCGGCGTGGATGCGATGTTTGCGCCGGTCGTCAATCGTTTCGAGATCTACGATCTGGTAAGCTCGGCCGATACGCTCGACTATATGGCGACGATGAAGACGCTGCCGGCCTGGCAAAAATGGGAGACGGCGGCGCGTGCGGAGCCGTGGATCGTTCCGGAGGATGAAGTCTGAGCGCCGATTCGGCGTCGAACCGCGCGAATCCGGCCGGGTTGGCAAAAAATGCGCGAAGGGACTGGTCAAGTCCCCGCAAGCCATGTATAAGCCCGCCCAATTTCCGAAATTGATGCATGTCTTTTTCGGCCGCCCGGCTGGCCGCAAGATATGTTTCGTCCGCAAAGTGGAGTAACGAGAATGGCTGTACCGAAAAGAAAAACGAGCCCGTCCAAGCGCGGTATGCGCCGCTCGGCTGACGCTCTGAAGGCTGCGACTTACGTCGAAGACAAGAACTCTGGCGAACTGCGTCGCCCGCACCACATCGACCTGAAGACC
>JAGWJK010000377.1 GCA_028865845.1 Rhizobiaceae bacterium | reverse complement strand
CATCTGCGACTGAGGGAATTGCCGACGAGATCATCGCACGCGCCGGCAATGCAAAACGGTTCCTGGTCGCGATCGCCGGCCCGCCCGGCGCGGGAAAGTCGACCTTGGCCGACAATCTGGCCAAGGTTCTGCACGCCAAGGGCGAAAGCGCCGAGGTGTTGCCGATGGACGGCTTCCACATGGACAATGCCGTGCTGATCGAAAAGGGGTTGCTCGCCCGCAAGGGCGTGCCGGAAAGCTTCGACGTCCGGGCCTTTATCGATATCGTCAAGGCCGTGCGCGCGGCCGACCAGGAGGTGCTGGTGCCGGTGTTCGATCGTTCGCGCGAGCTAGCGATCGCTTCGGCCCGCATCGTATCCGCCGACCACCGCTTCATCATCGTCGAGGGCCTCTACCTCCTTTTCAGCGAAGGCAAGTGGGCGGAGCTCGAAGGCATTTTCGATTATTCCATCATGCTGGCGCCACCGATCGAAGTGCTGGAAGAACGGCTTTGGCAGCGCTGGCGCGGCTATAATCTCACCGAGGAAGCGGCGAGCGCCAAGGTCTACGGCAATGATTTGCCAAACGGCCGCCGGGTGCTGGAAAATCGGCGCAAGGCCGATGCTACGGTCGAGATCGTTCAGGACTGATCGCGCCTGTCATTTCTGCGTCATCGTCGATTGTTTTGCGGCATGGGATGGTGCTATCGAGGCTGGACGAAATCAGACGAGTCCAGAGGTCGCTTCCATGCAAAAGCTCACCATCCGCCGCCCCGACGATTGGCACCTGCATCTGCGCGACGGCGCCATGCTGGAAGGCGTGATCGGCGACAGCGCTCGGCATTTCGCGCGCGCCATCATCATGCCGAACCTCGTCCCTCCGGTCGTCACGACAGCGGATGCAGCCGCCTATCGGGACCGCATCCTGAAAGCCCTGCCGTCTGGCGGCCGTTTCCAGCCGCTGATGACGCTCTATCTGACCGAGCACACCAATCCCGATGATGTCGAAGAGGGTAAGAAGAGCGGGTTGATTACTGCGGTGAAGCTGTATCCCGCCGGCGCGACCACCAATTCCCACGGCGGCGTCCGCAATATGGACAGGGCGATGCCGGTGTTGGAGCGGATGGCCAAGATCGGTCTTCCGCTTTGCGTGCACGGCGAAGTCACGACACCGGACATCGACATCTTCGATCGCGAGGCCGTGTTCATCGAAACCGTGCTTGATCCGCTGCGCCAGCGCCTGCCGGAACTCAAGGTCACGATGGAACATGTGACGACTGCCGACGGCATCGACTACATCAAGTCGGCCAAGGCAAACCTTGCCGGCTCGATCACCACGCATCACCTGATCATCAATCGCAACGCCATTCTCGTCGGCGGCATCCGCCCCCATTATTATTGCCTGCCGGTCGCCAAGCGCGAGAATCATCGCCTGGCCTTGCGGGCAGCGGCCACCAGCGGCCACGCAAGGTTCTTCCTCGGCACCGATTCCGCGCCGCACGTCGATCCTCTTAAGGAATGCGCTTGCGGTTGCGCCGGCATCTATACTTCGATCAACACCATGAGCTGCCTCGCGCATGTCTTCGAGCAGGAAGGCGCGCTGGATCGGCTGGAGGCTTTCACCTCGCTGAACGGCCCGGCCTGGTATGAGCTGCAGCCGAACGAGGATCGCATCACCCTGGTTCGCCGACAGGAATCCGTGGCCTTCCCCGCGAAGATCGAAACCGGAGCGGGTCCTGTCACCGTATTCGATCCGATGTTCCCTCTGCATTGGGACGTTGAAGGATAGCGCAGGCTTTCGGCCCATTTATCTGCAAATAACGTGTTTTTTGCTAAGTTGTATTTCTTTGAAATACATGAACTTTAATGCTTGCTGTAACCAATTCGATACCCATTGAGGGGTAGCTTGGCGCCGATCCCGACGTTACGGACCGAAACCGTCGAAGGAACAGCATGCTGCTTGACTATAATTCTCTTCTGCTGGCTCTGGGAGTGTCGGCATCCTGCCTGGCGGTAACGCTGGGCGGAAGCTGGTATTCCCGTCGACCCGAGACGTTTCTGCTGAGCTGCTCGATTGGGCTCATACCCATCGTTGCCGGCATTTTCACCTATGGTGCCTATGTCGACACGCCGACGCTGACGCTCGCGTTGTTGACCTTCGTGCTGCTTTTCGCTGGCTTCTCGATCATCTGGGCAGCCGGACATCAGTTTCGTACCCGCCATTTCTCTCTTGCGCGCGTGCTGATCGGGTTGTTCGCCGGTCTGGCGGCATCCGTGCCGGCCATGCTCATGGGTTACGATGGGCTTGCCTTCATGGGCGACAATGCCGTCATCGCCGTGCTCCTCGTGTTGACGGCGCGCGAATATTGGCTGAGCCGCCACGAGGCGCCTGTGCCGCTTTACGGCATCACCGCGCTCTCTAGCCTGACCGCGATATCCTTCGTGCTCTGCTCCGCCGTGTTGATCTGGGACGGCAAGATGGTCCTCGGCCACGCGCCGGACAATTGGGCCGAAGATGTCAGCCTGGCCATCTGCATTGCCGGCATGACCGGCATCGGCGCGCTATCCTTGGCGCTGCATCAGTGGCGGCAGGCCGCGCGCCACCGCGTCGAGGCGAACACCGATCCGTTGACCGGGCTGCTCAATCGCCGTGCCCTGTTCGATCTCTACGGTCACCGTCTGTTTGGGCGGTCGATGGCCATCGTCGTCTTCGACATCGACCGCTTCAAGTCGGTCAACGACCAGCATGGCCACGCGACCGGGGACATGGTGCTGAAGGTTTTCGCCGAAGAGCTTTCGATCGGTCTGCGGGCAACCGACACCGTCGCTCGTCTCGGTGGTGAGGAATTCGCCCTGGTCTTGGACAACGTCCTGTCGAGCAAGGCGGAACAGATCGCAGAGCGGGTTCGCGCTGCCTTCGCCGCTCGCGAGATTCGCATCGATGGCAGGCCTTTCACCTGCACTGTCAGCGCCGGCATTGCTTTCGGCAACGCCGAGGGCCTGGGTTTCGACAGCGTTCTTAGCGCCGCCGACAAGGCGCTCTACAGCGCCAAGCGCAACGGCCGCGATCGCGTCGAAGTCGCCGTTTATCTTCATGCCGTCCCGCCCGAGGGCTCGCGCGCCTCGACCGACCGCTCGGTTCAGAAGCAGCGACAGTAGAAGAGGATTTGCGCGAGAGCATGGATGCCATGGGCCTCCCTGTTGTTTGCCCCGGGCATCGTGCGTTTCCGCCAAAGCGCATCCTTCATCGGCAGCGGAACGCGGGGGCGCACAAATCCTCCGATCCGTCTGGAAACCTCGGCCACTTGCTGCTATTGCCGCAGGAATGTCCGAAAAGCGAAGGAGCGCCGCATGACCCCGATGACATTTTCCGACCGCGCCGTGATGGCCGAACTGGTGGCGAAGATGCTCTGGGAGATCAAGGCGGTGCATTTCAACGCCGAGAAGCCCTATAAATTCGCCTCCGGCATGGCGAGCCCGGTCTATATCGATTGCCGCAAGCTGATTTCCTACCCACGTGTCCGCTCGACGGTCATGGATTTCGCCGCAAGCATCGTCATGCGCGATGCCGGCTTCGAGCAGTTCGATTGCGTTGCGGGCGGCGAGACCGCCGGCATCCCCTTTGCAGCCTTCCTGTCCGAACGGCTCGGCCTGCCCATGATCTATGTCCGTAAGCAGCCAAAGGGCCACGGCCGCAATGCCCAGATCGAGGGCCATATGCCCGAGGGTTCCCGCGTGCTTGTCATCGAGGATCTGACGACGGCGGGCGGCAGCATGTTCACGTTCATCGACGCGGTTCGCGCCGCCGGCGGTATCGTCGAGCATGGCATTGCACTGTTCTACTACGGCATCTTCGCGGAAGCCGAGCAGCGCTTCGCCAATGGCAAGGTCCGTCTGCACCATATCGCCACCTGGCGGGATGTGCTTGCCGTCGCCAAGGCGCAGAAACTGTTCGACGAGAGGACGCTGGGAGAGGTCGAGGCTTTCCTCAACGCGCCGCTCGAATGGTCGGGCCGCAACGGCGGTGTTTCCGAGCTTCCGACAAAGTGACGCTTTGCTTTTGCCGTGAATTTCACTAGACCATGATCTAAGGACACGTGTGGCATTTTCTGAATAAGATCATGCCAAATCAAGCGGCTAGAACGCGACTTCGGCTCCGGCACGGGCCGTTGCGTTCCAGCCGGCTTGCAATCGAGACAAAGAGACGCGCTCTCTGGGAGGCCGGAATGATATTGTGCTGTGGCGAAGCCCTGATCGACATGCTGCCGCGGGAGACGACGCTCGGTGAAAAGGGTTTTGCGCCCTATGCCGGCGGCGCGATCTTCAACACTGCCATAGCACTCGGCCGTCTGGGCGTTCCCACGGGTTTCTTCACCGGCATCGCCGACGACATGATGGGCGAAATCCTGCGCGACACGCTCTCGGCCTCGAAGGTCGATTACAGCTATTGCGCTATCGCGCCCCGCCCGAGTACGATCGCTTTCGTCAAGCTGGTCAACGGCCAGGCGACCTATGCCTTCTACGACGAAGGCTCCGCCGGCCGCATGATCACCGAGGCCGATCTGCCCGTTCTTGGCGATGATTGCGAAGCACTGCATTTCGGCGCCATCAGCCTCATCCCGAACCCTTGCGGCGAAACCTATGAAGCGCTGATGAAGCGCGAATATCAGAGCAGGGTGATCTCGCTGGACCCGAACATCCGTCCCGGCTTCATCAAGGACAAGCAGGCCCATCTCGGCCGCATCGGCCGCATGGCCGCGATGTCCGACATCCTGAAATTTTCCGACGAGGACCTGGAATGGTTCGGCCTTGCCGGCAATCATGACGACCTCGCCGCCCATTGGCTGGGCGAAGGTGCCAAGCTCGTCGTCATCACCAAGGGCGCGGAGGGCGCGACGGGCTATACCAAGTCGCTGAAGGTCACCGTGCCGAGCGAACGCGTGACGGTCGTCGACACCGTCGGCGCCGGCGACACCTTCGATGCCGGCATCCTGGCATCTCTGAAGATGAACGATCTCCTGACCAAGGCACAGGTCGCAAGCCTGGACGAGAAGGCCTTGCGCGACGCACTGGCGCTCGGCGCCAAGGCCGCCGCCGTCACCGTATCGCGCGCCGGGGCAAATCCGCCTTGGGCACATGAGATTGGGTTGTAAGACGATCTCTCATCTTTCCTTGCGGAGAAGATGTTTGCCCTTCGACAGGCTCGGAAGGGCGGATGAGAGGGGCTTGAGCCGTCTTTCGACCGATTCATTTTAGAAAGAAAGACCCCTCCCCAACCCTCCCCACAAGGGGGAGGGGGTTAACTTGTGGCGGCTGTCACGCAAAACAACCACCCCTCAATTTCAGCGCGCCTTTCGACGGCCGTGAAGGACGACAGAGGCGCAGCATCCTAGCCCCTCCCCCTTGTGGGGAGGGGTTGG
>JAGWJK010000376.1 GCA_028865845.1 Rhizobiaceae bacterium | reverse complement strand
AAACATCGGGCTTTGCCGGCGGAATTCTTCCGAGGGAGCCCAGAGCGGCTGATTGTCTTGCATAATTAACGCCTCCGGTTTGAGCTTATATACCATGCTGCAACGCATTATGAAGTCACGGAGTTGTGGGCATATCCATACCGCAACGTTTGCATCCGCCTGCCATTTCCTATATCCGGCAGACACGGACAAATCATCGCTATCAGTATGAAAGTCTCCGCAGGATCATGAGGGCGTCGAGAAACAAGAAGTGGTGGTTGGCCATGCGATCAGCTTCACGCTGGTTGCCCGCGGTTGCGCGCACCACTGGCATCGTCATTTTGACCATTGTCGTCATTTTCGCTGTTTTCAGAGCGACGGCGCCTTTCCTGATCTCCAGCGGACTGGTGCGTTCCGGCATCGAAAAAGCGCTGTCGGACTGGACCGGCTACCGCGCCCAGATCGAAGGCGCGCCGACGCTCGAGTTCTGGCCGACGCCGCGCGTCACGCTCAACCAGGTGACGATCCGTGAGCCGACGAAAAACGGCAAGGTGCTCGGCCATGTCGACAGCCTTTCGGCGGATTTCTCTCTGGTTGCAGCCCTGCGCGGTCGGGCCCGTTTCCATGAGTTCCATTTCCTGCGCCCGACCATTTATATCCGGCGCGACGATACCGGCCTGATCGACTGGACCAACGAGGGACTGTTGTCCAAGGCGATCGAGCGCGTGGAAAACTCCTCCAACCAGGGCATGCCGATACGCCGGGACCAGGATGCCGTCATCGGCGCTCTCACCATCGAGGACGGCAGCATCCAGATGACTGACGACCGCACCGGCGCCATCTACAAGCTCGATGGTGTCAATGCCGACATCTCCTGGCCACGGCTCTCTCGTCCGATGAGCGCCGTCGTTCTCGCGCGCTTCAACGGCCAGGACATAAAGATCGACTTCGATTCCGCGCAACCCCTGTTGCTGTTTGCCGGCAAGAGCGTCGATGCGAGGACCAGTTTCACTTCTTCGATGATCAACTGGACCTATGCCGGCAGCACCAGTATCTCGGATTTTTCGGCGCTCGCGGGCAATCTGAGCCTCAGCGTGCCGAACATGCCGGCCTTCCTCGCCTGGAGCGGCGAACATCTGCCGGCGGGCGATACGCTGCACAATGTTTCGCTGAACGCCGATGTTTCGGCCATCCCGAACGGCCTGCGCTTTAACAATCTGAGCTTCAAGGTCAACGATGCAGCGGCAACCGGCATCATGGATCTGAGCTATCCGACCGGCGGGAAGCCGAAAATCTCTGGCACGCTCGCCTTCGACCAGATGAACCTCAATCCGTTCCTCGCCGCCTTCTCCATGCGGCTTGCGGCCGATACCGCGATCGATGCGCTGCTGAACGGCAATCCGCTGCAGCGTCTCGACATGGACCTCAGCCTCTCCTCCAACAAGGCGGTGCTCGGGCCGTTCCAGTTCGACAATATCGGCGCCGGTCTCCTGGTTTCCGGCGGCAAGGCGAAATTCGACATCGGCGACAGCGGTTTCGAGGGCGGTGAGCTGACGGCGCATCTTGAGGTGACCCAGGGCGACTTCGACGGCGGCGGCAAGCTGCAGATTTCCGTCCACGGCGCTGATTTCGGCGGGCTCTTCACCCGGCTTAACCTGGCTGGCCCGCTGCCGCTGACGACAGGTTCGCTCGAGCTCGCGATCAGCACCTCGAAACCGATCTGGGCCGCTACTCTGAGCGACGTCTCCGGCAAGATGCATTTCACATCGGCCGCGGGCTCGTTCCGGCAGTTCAACATCTCGGCGTTCCGGGCGCTTGCCGCCGACAAATCTTTCTTCCGCATGAGCGACATCGCCGACACAGCCTTCGATTTCGATAGTATCGACGTCGACGCAGGCTTCGCGAAAGGATCGGCCGAGGTTCACAACGCCAAGGTGGTGGGGAAAAACGAAACCGTGACCCTGACCGGCGTCATTCCCTTCCGCAGCAATGGCCTCGCGCTGTCAGGCGCGATCGAGGCGAGCGATCCGACCAACGCGGCGGAACTTCCCCTGTTGCCCTTCTTCATCGGTGGCACCTGGCCGGACCCGGTAATCTCGCCGGTGACGACCCTGCTGCCGAAAACCGATCCGCCGGCCCAGCAACAATAACAAAGGTCGGGCCGAAGCAATTTCGGCCCCGTCTTTCAGGCGGCTGCCGCCGCTTGCTCGTCGCGCTGGCGCTGCACTTCGCGGCGCTTGGTGACGATCGACGCGCAGATGACGCCGACGGTGACGATGCCGATCAGGATCGTGCAGATCGCGTTGATTTCCGGGGTCACGCCGAGCTTCACCTGGCTGTAGATCAGCATCGGCAGTGTCTTGGCGCCGGCACCGGAGGCGAAGGTTGCAATCACCAGGTCGTCCAGCGACAACGTCAGCGCCAGCACCCAGCCGGAGAAAACGGCGGGCGCTATGATCGGCAACGTGATCTCGAAAAAGGTGCGCACCGGCGGCGAGCCGAGATCCAGCGCCGCTTCCTCGATGGAGCGATCGAAGGTCAGAAGCCGCGATTGAACGACGACCGCGACGAAGCACATGGTCAGCGTCGTGTGCGCCATGACGATCGTCCAGAAGCCGCGATCCAGCCCCGCAGTTACGAACAGCAGCAGCAGCGACAGGCCGGTGATGACGTCGGGCATGACCAGCGGCGCATAGATCATGCCGGAAAACAGGATGCGGCCGCGAAACCGGGTGTAGCGGGTCATCGTAATCGCTGCGAGCGTCCCGAGCACGGTAGCAATCGTTGCCGACAGCAAGGCGATACGCACGGTCAGCCATGCCGCGTTGAGCATGTTGTCGTTACTGAGCAGATGGACATACCACTGCACGGAAAAGCCGCCCCAGACCGTGACCAGCCTGGATGCATTGAACGAATAGATCACCAGCAGCAGGATCGGCAGATAGAGGAAGGCAAGGCCGAGCGTGACGGAGACTATGTTGAAGCGAGACCACCTGATCATCTGTTATCTCCCCTTCTCATCGGCTTTGGCCTGAACATTCTGGAAGAAGACGATGGGGATCACCAGGACCAGCAACAGGATGGTGGCGACCGCGGAGGCGAGAGGCCAGTCAGTATTGCCGTAGAACTCGTTCCATAGCACCCTGCCGATCATCAGCGTTTCGGAACCGCCAAGCAGATCCGGGATGACGAATTCGCCCACGGCCGGAATGAAGACCAGCATGCAGCCGGCAATGACGCCAGGAATGGAGAGCGGGAACGTCACGCGCCAGAAGGCGCCGATCGGCGTGCAGCCGAGATCCTGTGCCGCCTCAATCAGCGTGCCGTCCATCTTTTCCAATGCGGAATAAAGCGGCAGCACCATGAAGGGCAGATAGGAATAGACCATGCCGATATAGACGGCGGTATTGGTGTTCAGAATGATCAGCGGATCGTGGATGATGCCGAGCGACATTAGGAGCTGATTGAGCAGTCCATTGGTGCTGAGGATGGACATCCAGGCATAGACGCGGATCAGGAAGCTCGTCCAGAACGGCAGGATCACCAGCATCAGCAGCGTCGGGCGCAACGTCCGCGGCGCCTGCGCCATGCCGTAGGCGATGGGATAGGCGATGATCAGCGTCAACAGCGTCGAGATGCCAGCAATCTCCAGGCTCTCGACATAGGCGTTGAAATAGAGCGGGTCGCCGGCAAGCCATGTGTAATTGTCGAACGACATGGTCTGCAGCTTGTCCCACCAGCCGCTGAGGCCGTCATCCCACGTAAAAGCGGGATCGAAGGGGGGAACGGAAAGCGCCTTCGTCGACAGCGAGATGCGGAAGACGATCAGAAACGGCGCGAGGAAGAAAATCAGCAGCCAAGCATAGGGAACGATGATGACGAGGCGCTGGTAGATGGAGGAGCCGAGCGTTCTCATGATCAATCCTTCAGCAGCACACCGGCATTTTCATCGAAGGACACCCAGACTTCCTGGTCATAGGTGAAGGGCTCTTCCACGGCGCGAACCGCGTTCAAGGACGACGCCTTGACCACCTGCCCGCTCTTCAACTTGATGTGGAAGACCGTCATGTCGCCGAGATAGGCGATGTCCCAGATTTCGCCTTCTGCCGCGTTGACCGAGGTATTGGCGGGTGGTCGCGGACTGACCCGAAGCTTTTCGGGACGGATGGCGAAGCCGGCGCGGCTGCCTTCTGCCGGCATATCGGCGGTTGCCGTGCGCAGCGTGAAGCCGCTGTCGACAGCGATCTCGACGACACCGGAGCGCGCCGTCGTCACGTTACCGTCGAGAATGTTGACGTCGCCGATGAAGTCGGCAACGAAGCGGCAATTCGGCGCTTCGTAGATCTCGGCTGGAGTTGCGACCTGAACGACCTTGCCATGGCTCATCACCGCGATGCGGTCGGCCATCGTCATCGCCTCTTCCTGGTCGTGGGTGACGACGACGAAGGTGAGGCCAAGGCTTTGCTGCAGGTCCATCAATTCGAACTGGGTTTCCTCGCGCAGCTTCTTGTCGAGCGCGCCGAGCGGCTCGTCGAGCAACAGCACCTTCGGCCGCTTGGCGATCGAGCGCGCTAGCGCCACGCGCTGGCGCTGGCCGCCGGAGAGCTGGTTCGGCTTGCGCTTGGCGAATTGCTCCAGCTTCACGAGCTTCAGCATCTGCGCGACACGCTCGGCAATCTCCCCCTTGGGCATGCCGTCCTGGCGAAGACCGAAGGCGATGTTCTTCTCCACCGTCATATGCGGGAAGAGCGCATAGGACTGGAACATCATGTTGACGGGCCGGCGATAGGGCGGCGTGCCGGCAAGATCCTGGCCGTCGAGGATGATTTCGCCCTCGGTCGGCTGTTCGAACCCCGCCAGCATGCGCAGCAGCGTCGACTTTCCGCAGCCCGACGCGCCGAGCAGGGCGAAGAATTCGCGGTGGTAGATATCGAGCGAGAGATTGTCGACCGCGGTGAAATCACCGAATTTCTTAGTGACATTCTTGAAAGAAATGAATGGCTTGGCCGAAGGGTTGGTCCAAGGAGCAAAAGCACGCCGGATATTGCCGAGAGACTTCATCATCTATCCCCGAAATGAATGGATCTCGCCCCGGCTCTTCCCCACCCGGTGGCGTTTCAAGCTTCGTACCCGGTTTTCCGCGGCCATCGATATGGCCGGGAACCTGACGGGTACTAAGGAAAGGCCCGGACGTTTCCGTCCGGGCCTTTTCATGTGTTATTGGCCGGTAACGACCTTTGTCCAGAGACGCGTCGCCAGACGCTGCGTTTTCGGATCCCACGGCGTGACCGTGAACAGGTTCTTCATGATCTCATCGGTCGGGTAGACCGCCGGATCCTCCAGGACGTCCTTGTTGACGAACTGCTGCGAAGCCTTGTTGCCGTTGGCGTAGTTCACGAAATTGCTAGCCTTGGCGATGACTTCG
>JAGWJK010000375.1 GCA_028865845.1 Rhizobiaceae bacterium | reverse complement strand
TTCGAAGGCGGCAAGCGCATTTCCTATGGCGCTCGCGCCATCACCGAGGGCGGCTACCAGTCGGTGCCGAAGCTCACCTTCCCCGGCGGCGCGCTGATCGGCTGCTCGGCCGGCTTCGTCAACGTCCCCCGCATCAAGGGCAGCCACAATGCCGTGCTGTCGGGCATGATGGCCGCAGAAAAGATCGCCGCCGCAATAGCTGCCGGGCGGGCCAATGACGAGGTCGTCGAGATCGAGACCGAATGGCGCGCGAGCGACATCGGCAAGGATCTGAAGCGCGTGCGCAACGTCAAGCCGCTGTGGTCGAAGTTCGGCACCGCCTTCGGCGTCGCGCTCGGCGGTTTCGACATGTGGACGAACCAGCTTTTCGGCTTTTCCGTCTTCGGCACGCTGAAGCACGGCAAGACCGATGCCCAGTCGCTGGAACCGGCTGCCAAGCATCAGAAGATCGTCTATCCGAAGCCTGATGGCATTCTGACCTTTGACCGCCTGTCCTCGGTGTTCCTGTCGAACACCAATCACGAGGAGAACGAGCCGGTGCATCTGAAGGTCAAGGACCTGGCGTTGCAGAAGTCGTCTGAGCACGATGTCTTCGCCGGTCCGTCGACACGCTACTGTCCGGCGGGCGTCTACGAATGGGTGGAGAAGGACGGCAAGGAGACCTACGTCATCAACGCCCAGAACTGCGTCCACTGCAAGACCTGCGATATCAAGGACCCTAACCAGAACATCAACTGGGTCCCCCCGCAGGGCGGCGAGGGGCCGGTCTATCCGAATATGTGATGGATACCAGCAGCACTTATAGCATTCGGCTCGCCCGAGCCCCAGATCTCGATTTCCTCGCGGAGATCGAGATCGATGCTTTTGTCACGCTGCGCGAGGTGTTGGGCATCGAGGACGACGGCAGGACGGTTCCGCGCGAGAAGCTCGAGCATTCGATGGACGCGAAGCTGCTGCTTGTGGCAGCCGATCATTCCGACAGACCCTTTGCCTTTCTCTCCGCCGCCGAACTCGATGGCGCCGTCTACGTTACCGAGATCGATGTCGCTCGCCGCTGGCAGGGAAAAGGTGTTGGACGGCGTCTGATGCAAACGATCATGGAGATGGCGCAGAAACGCGGTGCATCGGGCATCACGTTGACGACTGATCGGTATGTGCCTTTCAACGCACCATTCTATGCATCGCTTGGTCTGCGTACTCTCGACGAAGACGAGATGCCGGCAGGACTACTCGATATTTTGAGATTCGAGATCGAACACAGCACGGACCCGAAAAGACGCGTCGCCATGGCGCTGTGGTTCTGATTGCTGCTCAAAGAAAAGGCCGCCAAGGGCGGCCTTCGATCGTTTCTCGATGAGCGCAGGGCTCATTTCCGGGCCAGCAATCCCGTCGAAAGCGCAACGCCCATTCCGGTGACGACCGCGGCGGCAATCTCCGCGCCGCCGATCGGTTCGCCGAGCAGCAGGCCGCCGCCGAAGGTGGCAAGGACCGGGGTGATGGCGGTGAAGGCCGCGGCCTGCGTGCCGCCGAGGGTCTGCACGGCAATGCCGTAGGCGACGGTGGCTGCGAGACCGGAAAGCATGCCCTGGCTGATGATCTGCAGGCCGATCTCCGGAAGCGGGATCGAGGCGAGCGAGCTGCCGAAGATAATGGCCAGTCCGATATGGATCAGGAACGACCAGATAGCGATGAGGGCGCTTGCCTGGATGGCACTGAGGCCCGAGCGGCGGAAGGCGTGAGTGTAGCAGGCCCAGAGTACCGCGCCGAGCGGAAGCAGCGTGAAGCCAACCCAGGAAACTTCGGCTCCGGCAAGGCTGCGGACCAGAAGGATGACGACGCCGGCAACGATGCCGCCAAGGCCGAGCCAGCGGGTAACGTCGGGCCGTTCACGGAAGAGCAGGACGCCGATCAGCGCAGTGGCAAACGGCATCGAGCCGCCAAGCAGGATGCCTGCGGACGCAGCCGGCGTCCCATGAATGGCGAAGGTGGTCAATTGAAAGAACAATGCGCCGGAGCCGCAGACCATGACGGCGAGCAGCTTCAACGATACGCCTTTCGGCAAAAGGCCGGTGCGGAGCCATACGGGAGACAGGACGACTGCCGGAAGGCCGTAGCGCAGCAGGCCGAGATCGATCGTGCCCATCTGTGTCTCGGCGGTATGGCGGGTCGCAAGTATCCAGTTGGCCCAGATCAGAACGGTAACGATGGCGCCGGCATAACCGATCGCTGTCGGCATCGTCTTGCGGGGGGAGAGGGTGATAACGCTCATCGACTTATCCTTTCCTGATACCCGGATCATCGTCCGGCAAGAGAAAAGATAGAGCGAAAGGCCGAGGCATGTCCTTGCGAGTTATGCCTCTCTAACTCTATAATGCGCAACTATCTGCCAATCCAGGCAATAGGATTTAGCGAAAATGCCAAAACTCGATAAATTCGATATTGCTATCCTCAATTGCCTCCAGGAGGATGCGCGAGCCACCAACGTCGAGAGTGCCGAGCGCGTAAACCTTTCGCCGTCGCCCTGCCTGCGGCGGATCCGCAATCTCGAAAAATCCGGATTGCTGCGCGGCTATCGCGCCGATATCGATCGGAAACAGGCCGGTCTTGGCCTAACAGTTTTCGTCGAACTCAAGGTTGGCCATCACACGAAAGAAAATTCGGAAGCCCAACAGGCAGCGCTGCTTGCGATTCCCGAGATCGTTTCTTGCCACCTGATTTCGGGGACCGCGGATTTCCTGGCGGAAGTGGTGGTCGAAGACCTTGCAGCCTACGAACGACTGCTGACAGAGGCGCTGCTTGCTTTGCCTGGAGTGACGGACATTCGCTCGAATTTCGCGATTCGGACGATCAAGACCGGCGGTGCGTTGAAGCTACCTACACCCGAGTGATTGGATTAAAGAAAAAGGGGCCGCGAACGGCCCCTTCGATGTGTGTATCTTACTTGTCTCTAGAGCATCGTGCCGCTGAGGATCAGCAGGGCGACCGAGAAATAGATTACCAAGCCGGTGACATCGACGAGCGTCGCGACGGCCGGGGCCGAGGCGCTGGCCGGATCGAGCCGCAGTTTTTGCAGCAGGAACGGCAGCATCGAGCCGGCGAGCGAGCCGAAGGTCACGATGCCGATGAGCGCGGCAAAAACGGTCACGCCCACCAGTTCCCAATGCGGGCCGTAATCGAACAGGCCGAGGCTCTGCCAAGCGACGATGCGGGCGAAACCGACCAGGCCGAGGATCGAGCCGAGCACGATGCCCGTCGGAAGTTCGCGGAAAGCAACCCGCCACCAATCGGAGAGCTTGAGTTCGCCGAGCGCCAGGGCGCGGATGATGAGCGAAGTCGCCTGCGAGCCGGAATTGCCCCCCGAGCTCATGATCAGCGGGATGAACAGGGTCAGCACCACAGCTTTTTCCAGTTCACCCTCGAAATGCTGCATGGCGCTTGCCGTCAGCATTTCGCCGAGGAAGAGGGCAGCGAGCCAACCGGCGCGCTTGCGGATCATGCCTCCGAAGCTGATCTTCATGTACGGTTGCCCAAGGGCCTCCATACCGCCGAAGCGCTGTGCCGCCTCGGTGCTGTCGTTGATCATCGTGTCGATGACGTCGTCCACCGTGACGATGCCGAGCATCTGGCCGGCTTCGTCGACCACGGGCAGGGCGAGCAGGTCGTGGCGACGGATCAGCCGGGCAACGTCCTCTTGCTTCATCAGCGGAGCGGCCGTGACCGGCGTCCCCTTCTGCGCGACGGTCAGGATGCAGGCATCCGGCTGGCCGGTGATGAGGCGGCGAAGCGTGACGACATGCAACAGTGCATTCGTCTCGTCGTCGAGCACGTAGATCGCATAGACCGTCTCGCGGGAGCGTTCGACCTGACGGACGTGGTCGAGCGTCTGGGCAACCGTCCAGCTGGCGAACACGCTGACGAATTCCGTCGTCATGATGCCGCCGGCCGTACGCGGCGGATAGCCCATCAGGTGCTGGATCGAAACCCGAACCGGCTCGTCAAGGGTGGCAAACAGCCGTACGCGGTCGTCGCTGTCCATTTCCAGGAGAACGTCGGCGACACGGTCGTTCGACATGCCGTGCAACAGCCTTGCGGCGTCTGCATTGGGCATGACTTCGAGAATTGCAGAAGCGTTGCGAAGTTCCGGCCGGTCGAGAATACGAACGGCACGTTCCTCCGGCATCTTGGCGAGGATGCGAGCTGCTTCATTGGCCTCGACCGCATTCAGCGATTCGACGCGTTCTGCAATGGTGAGGGCGCGGTTGTTATTGATGAGTGCACGAGCGGCATTGCCAGCCCGCATGGGAAAGCTGTTGATATTCATTATAGCTCGCCTTTCCGTCGATCAGCCGTCGCGGCAGATCGTGGCGAGCCGACAGGAGTCGGTTAGAGCACGAACGCCGCTGACGGCATGGGCAATCGACTACTACTGTCGCTAGGCATCGTAAGATGGCTCCGGTTAATCGGTATGGAAAACGCAAGTTCCCCACGTGGCGATAGGTCGCTCCGAAGCAGGGAAAAGTCAAGTGGTGTAAATGGTTAATGCCACTATGTCGCAGCGGATTTTTCGTTCGACGGCTAAAGATTTGTGCGGCGCAGCAATTAGTGTTGTAAAAACATCATGATCGGGCGACCTGGCCGCAGAAGCCAAGCCGCCGAAAACGCGTTTCAGGTCAATCAGAAGCCGGCCAAAACGACCTTACCCTTCATTTTGCCGCTCTCCACCAGCGCATGCGCCTTCTTCAGATTCGCCGCATTGATGGTGCCGAGCGTCTCGGTCAGCGTCGTGCGAATCGTTCCGGCGTCGACCAGTTCGGCGATCTTGGTGAGAAGCTTGTGCTGCTCGATCATGTCGGCCGTATTGAAGAGGGGACGCGTGAACATCAGCTCCCAATGCGTGGAAACGGCCTTGCGCTTGAAGGGGGCGACATCGAGCACTTTTGGGTCGTCGATCAGGCCGAAGCGGCCCTGCGGCGCGATGGCTTCGACGATCGAGGCGAGGTGGTCGCTGGTGTTGGTCGTCGAAAACACGAAGGGCGGAGCGCCGATGCCGATCGCTTCGATCTGCGGGGCAAGCGGCTTCGAGTGATCGATGACATAATGCGCGCCCAGTTCCTTCACCCAGGCCTGGGTTTCGGGCCGGGAAGCGGTGGCGATGACGGTGAGGTCAGTCAAGGCGCGGGCAATCTGGATGGCGATCGAGCCGACGCCGCCGGCGCCGCCGATGATGAGTATGGCCTTGGTGGCGCCTGGGACCGGATCCTGCACCTTGAGGCGGTCGAACAGCATTTCATAGGCGGTGATCGAGGTCAGCGGCAGGGCCGCCGCCGCCGCGAAATCCAGGCTCTTCGGCTTCAGGCCGACGATCCGTTCGTCGACCAGGTGGAACTCGACATTGGAGCCGCCGCGATTGATGGCGCCGGCGTAAAAGACTT
>JAGWJK010000374.1 GCA_028865845.1 Rhizobiaceae bacterium | reverse complement strand
CGACTGTTGCTCCGCTGGATATCGACGGCCACGTTCTGGCCGTCGAGTTTTTGAAGGATACCCCTTTCTTCGCGAGCGCCGCCGGAGCGATCCATCGGCTGGATGGCGGGGAAAAGATCACCGAAGCCCATAAGGGCATGCTCACCTGCATCCGCGATCCCTATAGCGACAGCCTGATTTCCGGCGGCGAGGACGGCAAGGTTCTCAGGACCGCAGCCGATGGCAGCGTCGCAACGCTTGCCGAGGCGCCGCGCAAATGGATCACCCAGCTTGCCGCCGGCCCACAGGGCGCGGTCGCCTACGCCTTCAGCAAGAGCACTTTCGTACGATTGAACGAAGGCTCGACCAAAGAATTCGCCGAGGAACGCACCGTCGAAGGCATCGCATTTGCGCCAAAGGGCCTGCGGATCGCCGTCGCGCGCTATAACGGCGTGACGCTGCATTGGGTGGGCACGAGCGGCCAGCCGATCAATCTCGAATGGAAGGGCGCCCATACCGGCGTCACCTTCTCGCCGGATGGACAGTTTATCGTCACCACCATGCAGGAAAACGCCCTGCACGGCTGGAAGATGGACACCAAGCCAGGCGCCGAGGCACGCCATATGCGCATGACCGGCTATCCGGCGAAGGTAAAGTCGCTCTCTTGGTCGGCAAAGGGCAAGTGGCTCGCCTCTTCCGGCGCCCCGGCCGCCATCGTCTGGCCTTTCCAGGGCAAGGATGGCCCCATGGGCAAGGCACCGCTGGAGCTCGGAACCCGCGCCAACATCATGGCGACCTGCGTCAAGTTCCATCCGGTCGAGGATATCCTGGCAATCGGCTACATCGACGGCATGATCCTCGCCGTTCGCATCGGCGACTCCAAGGAAGCTCTGCTGCGCCGGCCCGGAAAAGGTGCTATCACCTCGATGAGCTGGAGCAAGTCCGGCAAACTGCTCGCCTTCGCGTCCGAAGCCGGCGATTGCGGTGTCGTCGATATCTCCGCCTGATCAACAAGGTTAGAATCATGTCCCAGACAGGAGCGGCCATCGCCGAAAATTCGTATGCCGCGACTGGCAGCGTCTGGGATGTGATCCGCCAGGAGGCAGCCGACCTCGCAAGCCGCGAGCCGACGCTGCGTTCGCTGCTGGCGTCGCAGATCATCGACGCCCGGTCGGACGCCGAGGGCCTCGCCAACATTCTGGTCGCCCGTCTCTCGGTCGCCCAGATCGAGACCGGCGATCTGCTGGCCCTTTTTCTGGACGTGCTTACGCGACATGCCGCAATCCTGTCGACCACCGAGGCCGATCTCATCGCCGTGCGCACGCGTGATCCGGCCTGCATCACCTATCTGCATGCCTTGCTGAACCTCAAAGGGTTCCATGCTCTGCAGACCCATCGCATCGCTCACGCGCTCTGGACGGAGGGCCGCTCTGAGATCGCCAGCTGGCTCTCGAACCTCGCCTCGCTCGTCTTCGGGCCGGACATTCATCCGGCAGCAAGGATCGGCGCGGCGATCATGCTCGACCATGGCTCCGGCATCGTGATCGGCGAAACTGCGGTGATCGAGGACGAAGTCTCGATCTTGCAGAACGTCACGCTTGGCGGCACCGGCAAGGAAACCGGCGACCGTCATCCGAAAATTCGTCACGGGGTCATGATCGGCGCCGGCGCCAAGATCCTCGGCAATATCGAAGTCGGCGCGTTCAGCAAGGTGGCGGCCGGCAGCGTCGTCGTAAAGCCCGTCCCGCCCCATTGCACTGTCGCAGGCGTTCCGGCTACGGTCGTTCGCATCCATCGCGCCGACGAGATTCCGGCCGAGACGATGGACCAGAATATCTGACAGCCCCTGCGCCGTGACATAAGGTAGCATGACGCGCGCCTGCCGTTATGCGTGGGCAAAAAACCATGCGCGGACCCAACAGAATCAAACGCTTGACCGCGTACTCCATGGGCGATGTCCTCCTCGTGCGGCAAGGGGGTTCATGGAACTGTCATATACGCTTGATAGCCCGGCATGGTTGCCTCTGGCCCGGGGTGAAGCCCAGTCTCGCCGCCGGTGCTATGACCCCCACTCGAGAGGATATGACAATGATCTGTCTTTCGCGTCGCGCCGCCCTTGCCGCCGGCAGCGCGCTTTCCCTGATTTCGCTCTGTTCCACCGCTGCTGCCGCTGACGCAGCAGCGCCGTCCACGGCCACCCCGATCAAGCATCTGGTCGTTATCTTCCAGGAAAACGTCTCGTTCGATCACTATTTCGCGACCTATCCCAAGGCTGCAAACGTTGCCGGCGAGCCGGAATTCAAGGCCGCTGACAACACTCCGGCTGACATCAATACGCTGGCTCATGCCGGTCTTGTCGACAACAATCCGAACAAGACCAACACGGGTAACGGCGCCGACGCTGCCGCTCCTTTCCGTCTCGACCGCACTCAGGCGGCAACGCAGTCGCAGAACCACGGCTACACTGCCGAGCAGGCAGCCTACAACAACTTCGCCATGGACCTCTTCCCGGCGAATACCGGCCACGGCACCAAGGGCGCTGCCGGCGCCTTCGGCACGAAGGGTCAGGTGATGGGCTATTACGACGGCAACACCGTCACGGCCATGTGGAACTACGCCCAGCATTTCGCGCTGAACGACAATTCCTTCTCCACCAATTTCGGCCCGTCGACGCCCGGCGCGCTGAACCTGATTTCCGGCCAGACGAACGGCGCCATCCTGCCGCCGGGCTACACGCTGGAAACCGACGGCACCTATTCCAAGGGCCGCATCGTGCCTGATGGCAATGGCGGCTGGACCGCGATCAGCGACTTCGACCCGACGGGCGACGCATGCTCGGCCGGCCAGACGGCGCTGATGTACGGCAAGAACATCGGCGACATGCTGAACGAGCACAAGATCACCTGGGGCTTCTTTGAAGGCGGCTTCGACCTGACGCTCACCAACGCCGACGGCACCACCGGCTGCAAGCGCGCAACGACCTCGACCGTCACCCAGGTCAACAGCGCCGACTACATCCCCCACCACGAGCCGTTCCAATATTATGCCTCGACCGCGAACCCGACGCATGCGCGTCCGTCTTCGGTCGCTGCGATCGGCACCACGGATGCCGCCAATCACCAATACGACATGACCGACTTCTACGCTGCGCTGAAGAACGGCACCATGCCGATCGTCAGCTTCCTGAAGGCTCCGGCCTACCAGGACGGTCACGCCGGCTATTCCGACCCGCTCGACGAGCAGGAATTCGTCACGCAGGTCGTCAATACCGTTTCCAACTCCTCGAACTGGAAGGATACGGCGATCATCGTCCTCTACGACGACTCCGATGGCTGGTATGACCATGCTCACGCAGTCGTCAATCCGTCGAAGCTCGGCGTCAAGGGCTACGACGTCCTCAACGGCGACAGCTGCCTGACCGGCACGCCGCTGCCTGGTGTCACCGGCCAGCCTGCCCAGGGTCGCTGCGGCTATGGCACGCGTCAGCCGCTGCTGGTCATCTCGCCCTACTCGAAGGTCAACTATGTCGACCACACGCTGACAGACCAGACCTCGGTGATGCGCTTCATCGAAGACAACTGGATGGGCGGCGCGCGTTTGGGCGGCGGCTCCTTCGATGCCATCTCCGGCTCGCTGAACGGCATGTTCGACTGGTCAAAGGGTGACACGCAGAAGCTGATCCTCGACACGAAGACCGGCAACAGCGCCTCCTGACGATAGAGAAAGGGGACGGACGATGTCCTTGAAAGCCAATCACCGTCTCCTGCCGATCATCGCACTCGCGGGCTTGTCGCTCGCGGGCGCGACCTTCGGCATGGCGAGCGAGCCCGCAAACAAGGTTGCCGGCGATGACTATGCCGGGACGGTTTCGCTGAGCGCTGTCGCGCAGCTCGGCAAGAAGCTGTTTTACGATCCTTCGCTGTCCGGCAACGGCCAGATGTCCTGCGCCACCTGCCATGATCCCGCCAATCACTATGCGCCGGGCAATGGTCTCGCCGTGCAGTTCGGCGGTCCGCATCTCGACCAGCCCGGTCTCCGCGCCGTGCCGAGCCTCGCCTACAAGATGTCGACGCCCTCCTTCTCTGTCGGTGCCGAAAGTGCTGCCGACGAAGCGGCCGAAGCTGCGCCGATGACCGAAGCGTCCGGCGTATCGCTTGCCAATACACCGGCGGTCGTTGCCGGCCCGCTGACTGCCCAGGCGGTGGTCAAGGCTGATTCGAACGCGCCGGATCTCGTGCCACAGGGCGGCATGTTCTGGGATGGCCGGGTCGATTCGCTGGAAGAGCAGGCCCTTCAGCCGATGATCTCACCCTTCGAAATGGCCAATGCCGATGCGGCCACCGTCTATGCCAAACTGAAGAAGGGCTACGGCAAGGAGATCTCCGATCTTTTCGGAAACAACGTCCTCAACGATCAGGATATGGCGATTGCGGAAGTCGGCTTTGCGCTTGCCCGCTATCAGATCGAAGAGCCGTCCTTCCACCCGTTTTCGAGCAAATACGATGCTTTCCTGCGCGGCAAGGCGACGCTTTCGGATGCCGAAATGCGCGGCCTCAAGCTCTTCGACGACCCCAACAAGGGCAATTGCGCCTCGTGCCATCTCGACAAGATGACGGGTGACGGCCAGATGCCGAACTTAACCGATTTCGAGTTCGAGGCCCTTGGCGCGCCGCGCAATCCGGCCATTCCCGCCAATGCCGATGGCAAATATTACGACACCGGGATCTGCGGCCCACTGCGCAACGATACTTATTCGGCACAGCCGCAGAATTGCGGATTGTTCAAGACCCCGACGCTGCGCAACGTCGCAACCCGCCAGGTCTTCTTCCACAACGGCGTCTATCGCTCGCTGGAGGATGTCACCCGCTTCTACGTCAAGCGTGACACCAATCCGGATGAGATCTATCCGAAGGATGCCAATGGCAAGGTTGAGAAATACAACGATCTGCCGGCGCAATATCAGGCCAATATCGACGTGATCGACGCGCCGCTAAACCGCAAGCTCGGCGATACGCCTGCCCTGAACGACGCGGAAATCGCCGATGTCGTGGCGTTTCTGAAGACGTTGACGGACGGATATGATCCGGCCGTGGACGGCACCAAGGCGGAGAAATAACCGCATCGCCCTCTGCCCCAGCGGGGGAAGACCGCGTGCACCGATCTGGGATGAGGAGGCATGGCATCGCCGACAAATGCCTCTCGCCGCCGCTCGAGACCTCGTTGCGATAGGCCAAAGCCCCCTCATCCATCCCTTCTCCCCTTGGGGAGAAGGCAGATCTTTCAAGCAGCTTTGGCGATCGGGGCCTGGGCGAGCTTGCGGCCGGAGGCCACGATCATGCCGGCAGCACCATCGAGCCAGCCGTCCTTCAGTTCCAGCGCCAGGAAACGGTTGCGCTGGAAGGGGCCGGGCATGATCAGATGGCGCGCCTTGTCGGCGAAGAAGCCGAAACGCTC
>JAGWJK010000373.1 GCA_028865845.1 Rhizobiaceae bacterium | reverse complement strand
GGTCAACCAGCGGGCCGCCGGAATTGCCGTGATTGATCGGCGCGTCGATCTGGATGAAATCGTCATACGGACCGGCGTGCAGATCGCGGCCACGGGCCGAGACGATGCCGGCGGTCACGGTCGTGCCGATGCCGAACGGGTTGCCGATTGCGAGGATCTGGTCGCCGAGCTTCAGCTTGTCGGAATCACCCCAGGCAACAGTCGCCAGCGGCTTCGGGGCCTGGACTTTCAGAACAGCGAGGTCAGACTTGGAGTCGGCGCCGAGCAGCTTGGCCGGAAGTTCGGTACCGTCATCAAGCGTTACCTTGATGTCGACGGCATTCTCGACCACGTGGTTGTTGGTGACGATGACACCATCCTGGCTGATGACGAAACCGGAGCCGAGCGCCATGGCGCGCTGGCCGCCCTGATGCTGCTCAGGTGCCTGGTGCGGGAACGGAATGCCCTGCTGTTCGAAGAACTGGCGGAACTGTTGGTCCATCGGCGAGCCGTTGTCGTCGGTGTTGGCGCTGGTATCCGTCGCCTTCATGGTCGTGGTGATGGTGACGACAGCCGGCTTGTCGGCGTCGACGATCGGCGCGAACGAGCCGGCAGGAGCGATGATGCCGGCGGGCTCGGCCGCAGATGCAACGGTTACCGACGTGAAGGCGAAAGGCAATGCGCCTGCGCCGACGATGATGGCTGCACCGACGATGGCGGCGGTACGGTGTTTTTGGAGAAGAGATGACATGGCAGAAGTCCCTTACGAGATCGTTGGCGTTGATAGCGTCATGGGCCCATGTCCGAGACCGGGCATCCAATGAAATACCGCGTCCATTTCTTTCGCAGAGCTTTTATCTCGCGAAATTACTGCAGCGAGTGCAGTAGAAATAAGAATTGGCGCTAGGTATTAATATGATCTGCGTTGGGACTTTTACAAATTAAATATTGATCATGTTAATATTGCAATTCGGTAAGATATTACTGGAATTTAATGTTGTGGAAGCGGAGCTTTTGCATGAAAAGCCACAATTGGCGTTTCGCCGATACATAGGCGCGCGGGAGCGAACGCGGCTGCTCCATCATTCTGTTTTCGCAACGCTTACTTCGACATCGCTTGGCGCCACTTGTGGCCAGCGTTCAAGGGCCTGAATGCCGAGAGCCGTTAAGGCATAGACGCCGCGATCGACACGCTCGAACCAGCCATAGACATTGTGGAGCAGGATCTTGGCAGCATTGGGAGCCGCGGCCCGGATATCTTTCGGGCGCTGTTGGCCAGTGCGAAGTGCTGCGGCGCAGGCGAGCGCCTGCTGGCGGTAGGCTGTCATGATCGGCGACCGCGTGCTGCCGCCAAGCACCGGATCGCCTTTTCGGCGCCGATGTTCCTCGACGAGGCGCACCCGGCGACGGGCATTCTTGCGCGGCATCGGGGCAACGGGGCTGACGATCACGTCGACGATGCCGCTGTCGGAGACACCCAGCATGCCGAAGCCGAGACGACGGCAAAGATCGCGGAAACGGCGGTCGCTTTCCCGTCCCTTGCCTTTGGCGGAGACGCGCGCGGCGATCCAGACCTCGTCGCTCGCGGCCGCGCGATCGACCGCCTGCAGCACCAGTTCGAGATTGAAGGTCAGTTTCAGCTCGCAGATGACGACGAGTTGCGGCTCGTCCTCGCGGACGCCGACCAGATCGCAATTGCCGATCTCGCCCTTCACCACATAGCCGGCGGTCTCGAGGAAATTCTTGACCGGAAGATAGAGCGCCGTCTCCAAATCACACCCTTTGCGTCGATGGACAAACCGCTGTCTACGCGATTCGCCCTACCAAAAGGTCGATAAAGGTGTGATTGCCGGGGGCCGGAGCATCCGGCCCGGAGCCCCGCGGCAGGGGAGCTTGGTGAAGCCAGATCGCAAGTCATTCGAAGCGGAACCTCGATTTCCGCTTCGAATGCAGTGGTATCAGAGGTCGAGCTTGACCTCGGAGATGGTCACCGATGCTGGCAATAACGGCTTGCGCACGCGCTCTCCGAAATGGCGCTTGAAGCCGAAGACGTTGCTGAGCAGACCCTTGGTGTAGAGGCCCGGTCCGCTCGAATAGATGCGCCAGCCGCCGTCGACATCGATATTGCCCGCTTTGACGCGTCCCCAATCGGCTGATGCGTGATAACGGTCCTGGAAGGCCGCGTCGCTGCTGCTGAAATAAGTGTTACGCTGACGCAGCGTCGCGTGTTCCAGCCGGTCGCTGACGGAGATCGGGTTGGCGAGCGCCAGCCCGCTCCATACGCCCTCGGCATCATCGTCCAGTGCCAGCGCCTCGCAATAGCGCAGATGCGCATGCACATACATCAGCCCGATTTCGCGGCCGAAGAAGGACGAGGATTCCGCGCGGCGGAACAGCGTTTCCGGGCCGCCGGCATAAGTGGCCGGCTTTTCCATCAGGCGCACGCCGTCGGGGAACAACAGGTTCTCGCGGATCAGCTTCATGTGGTCGTGCCGCTGCTCCGCTGTAAACAGTCCCCCAATCATCGGCTGAGTCATCGCGATCAGCGAATAGTGAAGTCCGGTGCGGGTATCGGCGGGATGCAGCAGCAACTCGACGCCGTCATGGCTGGGGTCGAAGACGCCGTAACCGGCGACGATGCCGTCGCGCATCAGCAGGCGGTTGAAATCGCTGCGCATCGAGGCTGCGGTTGCTTCAAGCGTTTCCGCCTCCCCGTTTTCACCGACGCGCTTCAGGATCGCCGCATAGCGCACCACTTGTTCGTAAAGCAGCGAGACGGTCCAGCTGCTCACCATCCAGTCGCGCAGATGCGGATCGGCTGGCTGCAGCGAATCGTTCCAGTCACCCTCTCCATAGCGGATGAGGCTCGTTCCCGGCACGAAGCGGCTGCGAACGGTTGCCAGCAGTTTTTCGACATGCGCGGCGATCGTTGCCGTTTCCGGCGTCCGCTCGACGGTGTCGTCGGCGCGCCAGGAGACTTTCTCCTTGAGAAACTCAAGGTCACCGGTCGCCTCGATATAGTCGCACAGCGCCTTCAGCGGCCAGACGACGATATCGCCATGGCTTTCGCCGGCGCGGATGTTGGCATAGGGCTCGAGCATGAACCATTGCGGCCAGTCGCCCCGATCACGATACTGCTCGGAAAATACCGTGCCGAGAACCTGCTTCACCTCGGCGTCATGTTCATAGGCAAGCAGGAATTCCACCGGCCCCTGGCAGACATCGCGTGTGCCCCAGGCTGCGCCCGTATATTGTTCGAGGCCGTGCGGGACGCTTAAGTGCACGATCGCATCATGGGCGAGCCAGGGCAGCATCGTTGCTTGCGCGACAACATCAGGTCCGTCGCCTTCGATCCGCAGATTGCGTGTCACGTGGCTCCAGAAGCCGTTTGCGGGAGCAAGCATGTCTTCGCTGCTCACGTTAGCCTGATAGCGCGCAGCAAGACGCTTGCCTTCCTCGGCATCGGTCATCGATCCCGTAACGGCAAAGCTGAAATCAAGGGTAGGGCGGGACCGCAGCGCGATGAAAGGGCCACCGCGCGCAACGCCATCGCTGTACAGCAGTTCGTCGCCGCCGATAGCTTCAAAAATGTCGGGGGTCGAGGTGACAAGGTGATAGGCGGCGTGCGGATAGCGATCCCAAAGCCAATAGGGCTGCGGGCGGAACGATATCTGCTTGGCGGCCTCGTCGATCTCGATATTCGCGACCGCCTCGTAGTCGCGTTCGCCGAGTACGATATGACCGAAGACCAGGAAGCGGCAGGCGCCACCATCGACGACGACATTCCATTGCATCGCCGGGTCGTCGCCCGAGGCGATGGCGCTCACCGTGATGGTGCGATCGGCAAGCCGGTAGATCCATTTGGCATCGCTCAAGCCGATATCGAAGACGGCGGGAGCTCCGAGCAGCCGCCAGCCTTCGCCGAGATCGACGAGGATGCGCAGGCCGCTGGCGCGCGTCAGATTGTACGGATCACGCGAGATGGAGAAGAGCTTGTGGAAGGAGGTGTTGCCGATCGTCAGCTGCGCGGCGAAAATCCCCTGCATCCAGCAGGTTGCGCCCAGCGTCTGGTCGTCGAGCAGCATGTTCTGGCCGCTGCGGACGATCGCGCCATGGCGCCGCGCGACAAGCCGTTCCTTTTCAAGCAGCACGATGTGCCGGTTGAGTGAGCCGTCGGGCACGAAGAAGGACAGAAGCTTGCCGTCGACCCGCTCTTCCAGCTGGCGCTCGGGATAGAGCCGGCCGATCGCCGTCTCGTCCAGCGCTTCGGTGACGAACAAAGGCGCTTCCTGCACGAGGCTGCGAACCGGCGCTTCCGCCGCAATATTCGTTGCCTTCAGCGCGGCAGCCGATTGCGCCAGTGAATCGAGCCGCGCCAGATCCGCATCGCTGGAGGCTGTGGGATGGTCGATGACGAACAGGCCGAAGAAGCTTGTGGTGCCGGTCGCACCCGGCGCAAGCGACAGCGGCTTCGACTGGATCGCCGGGCAGGCAACTTCATGCTGGCGGCGTGCGCTCGGAAGGCTTTCGCCGAAAGCGGGAACCATGGGCGCGTCGCCGCCGCGGGCAGGTACCAGAAGCTGGATCGCATCGGTGGCGTAAGCGGCGGCGCCCTCCAGGCAACCCTGCGCCAACCACGGATTGCGACCGCCGCCCTGCTTGAGATTTTGCCGGTTCATCACGACGGAACCGAAGGTCGAATGCTCGTCAATATGGTGGTCGATATATTGCGAGGCATAGGCTTCGCTGTTCATCAGGAAGCCGCGATCGCCGAGACCGACATCCTGAAGCAGGACGAGATCGACAGAGGCGGCAGCGCTTCCGGCGTTCTCGAGCGACACGCGCCAGAACCAGGAGGCCTCGCTCGGGTGAAGCTGCAGTTCCACCGTATGCTTGACGCCGGCGGTTTCGCCGCTCCACCAGAAGCCGGTCGCGTCATGGCCGAAGCGCACGGCGGCTTTCGGACCGACGATTTCGGCGACCGTCGGCTGCGAACCTCCGACGCGCAGATACAGCCTGCCGATGCCGCCATAGACCGGCGATCCCAGCACCTGGTTGATCATGACGCCGCCCTTGTCGTCGGCGAAATCGATCGAAAACAGCGTGCCGTTCGGAAGCGCCGACACCGATAGACCGGCGCTGTTGGTAAGCGTGGAAAGACCGAGTTCTTCGCGGCGGGGCGTTTGAAACTTACGATTGGATTCCGAGGACATAGCCGGTGTCTCGCTGATTCATGGATCGGGTGGGCGCACTAGATCACAAGCTGCTGCGCGATCATAGAAGGCATTTTGCCATTCCTGATCGTAGGCTTTGTGACGCTGCTTCAGTTCGTCAATCGCAGATTTGTGTTTGCCGCCTTGACGAACAGCGCCTTCATGGCGTCCTCCATGTTATCAGAGGGGCTGACCTCGAAATAGAGGTTGTCGGAGGCGCATTGCTGCAATTGCGGACCGATCTTGTCGGCGAAG
>JAGWJK010000372.1 GCA_028865845.1 Rhizobiaceae bacterium | reverse complement strand
TGCCGAAGCGCTTCACCACGTTGTCGAATTCGAGCACTGTTTCAGTCATTTTCGGCTCCCGCGAGCATTGATCTCGCTCCGACGTTGTAGCGCCGCTCAAGCAGGCCTCCGGCCAGAGAAATACTATAGTTGATCAGGAAATAGAGGACGGCGAGGATCAGCAGCGGCGCGAAGTCGCCGCCGGCGCTTTCTCGCACCATCAGCCCGGTTTTCGTCAGTTCGACATAGCCGATGATCGAGGCGAGCGAGGATTCCTTCAGCGTCGTCACGTAGACCCCGACGGAGGGCGGCAGGATCACCCGTAGCGCCTGCGGAACGATGACATGCCGCATCGCCTGGAAAAAGGTCATCCCGGAGGATTGCGCCGCTTCCCATTGGCCGCGGCCGACGCTTTCGATGCCGGCGCGCATGACTTCTGACATGTTTGCGGTTGCGTGCAACGCAAGCGCAAGCGTCGCCGCCACGAAGGTCGAGATATCGATCCGAAACATCACCGGCAGACCGAAATAGGCGAAGAACAGCACGATTAGGATCGGAATCGAGCGGAAGAACTCCACGAAGACGATCGCGAGCAATCTCAAAGGAAGCCAGCGAGAGGTCCGTGCCAGCGCGACGAGCGCACCGCCGACAGCGCCGATCACAAGCGCAAGCCATGAGAGCCAGATCGTCAGGCCGGCCGCCTTCAGGAAGAGCGGCAAGAACGGAAGCATGTCGTGGTTCATCGATGTGCTCCCTTGTTCCTGAAGAGCATCCAGCCGATCGCGATGCGCAGCAGGTTCACCGCCTGGCAGAGGACCAGGTAGACCACGGCCGCGACAAGAAAGGTTTCGAAGAAGCGGAAAGAGGTGGAGCCGACGGTCTGCATCCAAGAGGCGACGTCTTCGACCGCGACCGCCGAGGCAAGCGACGAGGCAAGGATGACGGAAATGAACTGGTTGCCGAGCGGTGCGTAGATGATGCGGAAGACCTGCGGCAGGATGATATGGCGATAGGTCTGGATCGAGGTGAAACCCTGTGCGCGGGCGGCTTCGAACTGCCCGTGTGCGATCGCAACAAGCCCGGCACGAATGATCTCTGCCATGTAGCCCGCGCTGTTGAGCGTGAGGCCGATCAGCGCGGCGGCGAAGGATGAAAATCGCAGCCCCATCGCCGGCAGAGCGAAGTAGACGATGTAGAGAATGACGAGCAGCGGCGTGTTGCGCATGAGCTCGACATAGGCGGTTGCGGCGAAGCGCGACACGCGGCTCTGGCTAAGCCGCATGATCGCAACAACGCAGCCGATCGCAACGCTAAGGACGATCGCCAGGATCGAAAGGTTCAAGGTAACCTCGGCGGCATCCCAGAGCTGCGGCAGGTATTCGCGTATGCTGCGAAACTGGAGCGTATAATTCATCGGTGTCTCCGGCGGTTCCTTACCTTAAGGGAGGAGAGGCTCTGCGCCGCTCCTCCTATGCCGTTCCGGATCAGTATTGCGTCTGGATCGGTGGCTGGTCGAAGCCGAACCACTTCTTGAACAGTGCCCTGTTGTCGCCCGATGCGTTGAATTGATCGACGAACAGATTGACGACACGCAGCCAGTCGGCATCGCCGGCGGGAACGCCGATGGCGATTTCGGCGCGCGCGAGCGAACCGTCGACCTGGCGAAGCTTGCCCGCATTATCCTGGATGGCGCGGCGGTTGTAGAAATCGTCTTCCGCCATCGCGTCGGCCTGACCCGAGAGAACGGCGGCAAGTTCATCGGCCTGGGTGTTGAAGCGGACGATCTGCGCATTCGGCAGATGTGCCGGTACGGCGCGCTCGGCAGTGCCGCCACGCGAAATGGCCACGCGGATTTTCGCGGCATTGGCCTCGTCGATCGTCTTGTAGGGGCTGTCAGCCGGCACCAGCAGACGCATGTTGGTGACGATATAGGGGTTGGAGAAGCCGACCGAGGTCGAGCGTTCGACGTTGCGGGTGAAGTCCGCGATGGTGACGTCGACCTTGCCGGTTTGCAGCGAGGTCACGCGGCTCGGGATATCGGTCACGACGAATTCGGGTTCGACCTTGAGGGCGGCGGCCAGCGCCTTGGCAATATCAACGTCGTAGCCGACCGGTACGCCATCGGCACCGACCGAAGCATAGGGCTGCATGCTGCCGAGCACGGCGATGCGCAGTTTGCCGTTCGACAGCACCGACTGCAGCACGCTGCCGGAGTCGCTGAGGGCCGGAGTGGCAACGGCTGCGGCCATGGCCATGCCGCCGAGAAGACCCAGGAATACACGTCTCAAGAACATAAATTATCCTCCCATGATAACGGATGAGCGTCTTTAGAATGATGCGGCGCCCGTCAGGCGTCGAATGCGAGCTGCACCTTGAGCGTCTGCTCCGGGTGTTGTTCGATAAGCTCGAAGGCCGCTGCCGCGTCTGCGGCGGCGAAAGTCTGGGTGATCATCGCCTGCGGCTTGAGCGCGCCGCTTTCCAGCCAGCTGACCACTTCCGGAATGAAACGCCGATTGAGGCGCGAGCCGACGAGGCTCAATTCCTTGCGCACGATTTCCTGCTGGCTGATGTTGCAGGGGGCGCCTGAAAATCCAAGAAGGCCAATTCGGCCGGCAGGCGCCGCCACGCGGCACGCTTCCTCGAGCAGCGACGGGATGCCGGCGCCGTCGATCACCACAGAGGGACCGAGCCCGTCGAGTTCTTTGGCGACCGTTTCGGCAACAGACTGGCTCTTCGAATTGAAGGCGACATCGGCGCCGAAGGCTCTCGCGCGTTCCAGTCGCTCGTCGTCCATATCCGTGACGATGCAGCGCGCGCCCTTCATTTTTGCGACCTGCAATACGGTCAGGCCGACGGTGCCAGCACCATAGACAAGCACGGTATCCTCGGCCCGGCACTCCGTGCGCGACAGGACGTTTGCCGCGACGGCCAGGGGTTCGGCAAGTGCTGCGACATCGAAACCGAGCGAGGGCGATACTTTGACGACATTTTCTTCCGGCAGCACGGCGACGGAGCGGAAGCCGCCATCCCGGTGCACGCCGATCACTTCCAGATTGGCGCAGACGTTCGAGCGGCCGATGCGGCAGGGGTAGCATTTGCCGCAGGAGACGACGGGATCGGCGACGACGCGATCGCCGATCGCGATATGCGAAACACCGGCACCGACGGCTTCGATGGTGCCGGCGAATTCGTGGCCGATGATGCGAGGGTAAACGACGAAGGGATTGGAGCCGTGGAGGATGTGGATGTCGGAGCCGCAAATGCCTGCGCGATTGACCCGGATCGCAACCTCGCCCGGCCCGGGCTGGGCGTGGCTATCGTCTTCAAGCGCCAGCCGATGCGGCGCGCGTACAGCAATCGCTACCATATATCCTCCCGGCTTCATCGGCATCTCCAACACGGCCGAAATGAAGCTTGCATACTTGTATCCAAGAATACGGGAGGGTGCAAGATCGATTTTTCTGTTGCCGGACGAATCCGGCCGTACGCGACGGCGCGTCGCGTTGGACGGCAAGAGCGATCGGATTTCGTTCTTGAAAAAGGGTCGATGATTGGAGTGCCGGCGGCCGCGCGTCAAAGGCGGTAGCGCGGAAGTATCGGCGGAGTGGAGATCGAGCGGGTCGCGCCTCTCCGGGGGCTTGCGATCTAAAATGAATGGTCAGTCGACGTGGAGCCGATAGCGCGAGAGTTGCTGTGCTCTTACGCGGTTTCGAGGCTCAACCCGCATCGCGGGTTGAACCTTGATCATGGCAAACTCGGTGATTGACCCGATATCAGCCAGCAGAAGCCATCGCTGCTTCGAGGTTGCGGCCGTCGTTTGCCCACAGATGCTCGATCTGCAAGGCGGTCGGATCGGGGAAAATATAGGCTTCGCCGTTCTCGATGCCGCGGACGATGTTGGCAGCAGCGTGTTCAGGCGTGACTTTTTCGAGCGGGACGTCGCGTGCGAGGTCGGTATCGATGGGGCCTGGATAGATGCCGATAACCTCGACGCCGGACTTTTTCAGCGATCCGCGGAGCGTCTGGGTCAACGAATGCAGGGCGGCCTTCGAGGCGGAGTAACCAGCAAGCGGAGGCGCGGCGACCAGGCCGACAATGCTGACGACGTTGACAATCGTGCCGGAGCCGCGAGCGATCAGCCGCGGCGCGAAAGCGCGGATAACGCGCAGCGTGCCGTAGAAATTCGTTTCCATATCGGCATTCAGCTGCTCGTGCGTGCTGGTGATGAAGTCATTGAAAGCGAGGCTGCCTGCATTGTTCAGCAACACATCTACATCCGCTGCAGCTTCTGCGGCACGAGCGACCGAAGCCTCGTCGGTCACGTCGAGCTGCATCGGCACCACCCTGGCATCGCCGAACTCTGGAAGCGTTTCGACACGGCGAGCGGCGGCGTAGATCTTCTTGACATCGGCTTTGAGAAGTTCCTTTACCGTCGCCGCCCCGATGCCGCGGTTTGCTCCGGAAACGAGGACGACTTTGTTCTTCAACGACATGATATTCCTTTCCGACTGGTTGCCTCTCTCGGCACAGTCGTCCGAGGCGAGTTGTGAACAGATCTGTTTACTGACGGGAGATGTAAACAGTTCTGTTTACTTCGTCAATGAATTTTGGTAAAACCGGCTCGATATTTCAGCGAGGACGTATGCATGTCTGGTGAGGCGCCGATCCCGGCCAAGAAACTGGAAATCCTGAAGCTGGCCTTCGATCGCTTCTACGATGGCGGATTTCACGCGACCGGCATCGATACCGTCATGGCCGAAAGCGGGATCTCGAAGCGTACGCTCTATAAATATTTCCCGTCCAAGGAAGATCTGATCGAAGCGGTGCTGGACCAATATGGCGAAGGGATCGCGAACGCATTTTTCGCGCCCGTGATGGCGGCGCATGACGATCCCCGTGAGCAGATCCTTGCCTGTTTCGATAGTCGCCGGATGATGCTGGAGGCGGATCGCAGGGGTTGCCTCGGCATCAAGGCGTCCCAGGAATATGCCGGAAAACACAAGGGGATCACCGCGCGCGGCGAGGCGCTGGGTTTTTATATCGAACAGCAGTTTATAAACATGTGCGAGCGCCTTGCTGTCGTGGCACCGGCTATGTTGGGCAAACAGATTACGATCCTGTTTCAAGGGGCACTGCTGCTATCGCAGGTCTACGGAAACCCGACGCCTTTCGATTCCGCCAAGGGTGCAGTTGAAATTCTCCTGGACAATGCGGCGCGCTGAATGCGCCTGCCGCCTGGAACAGCATCCGTTCTCGGCAGTTTCCTCTCGGTAGAAAGAGGAGATTGTCATGACTGAGACTATCGACGACCAGGGAAAGGTCTGGGAACTGGCGCAGAAGATCGGCTTCTGCATGCTGACGACGCAGATTGGTGAGGATATCCGCGCCAGGCCGATGGCAGCCTACGCCGAACAACTAGAAAATGCCTTCTATTTCCTGACGGATGCCGCCAGCCACAAGGACGATGAGATCGAGCGTTATCCGCATGTCTGCCT
>JAGWJK010000371.1 GCA_028865845.1 Rhizobiaceae bacterium | reverse complement strand
GGTCTCGTTCTGGCCGATCTTGACGATCTGGTCGAGCGGCATATCGGTTTCCTTGCGGGCCTTCATCTGCGGCTCGGCAAGCTGGTGGAAATAGAGATCGGCGGCCTTCTGCATGCCGTCGATCGCCTGAAGCAGATCCGGCGCATCGGCTGCGACCTGCTTTGCGGCGGCAATGCTCTTCAGCATGCGCTCGCGATTGTTTCCGACATCGCCATAGGTGCTGTCGCTGCGCAGCAGCAGGAAGCCGCGCAGATTGACTGCCTGCTCCAGCATAGCCTGTAGGGAATCGTCGATCAGATTGACGAGCTGCTGCGATTTGACCTGTTCGGCGGCCGCTTCGGCCGACACTTCTTCCTTGGAATAAACGAAGATGGAAACGCAGGCGAAAATGGCGATCAGTGCGGCAAAGGTGATGGCAAGCTTGCCATTCAAGGACAGGTTCTTTGCAAACATGGGCGAGCGCCTCCTGAGCGCTGGTCCTGGCGAGCATCGACGAACCGGCGGGGAGGAGCGCGCCCGGATGCTCGTAAATTCGAAAAGGAAGGCATGATTGGGCGCGATGGAGGCGAAGCCGTCATGGCAGGCGATCATTCTGGGACAATCGCAATCATATGCATAACTAGAGGCTACAACTTTAAAATCATTTAATTTTGTGCAGCGCAAAAAACCGCGACTACGCCTGCCGCAAGCTTTCGGTGGAGCACGGGCCAATGGGAAATACGGAATTATTCGTCGCCTAACAGGACAATTGCGGCCTCGAAGGGGACTGGCGTTGGAACCTCGCTCCAATGCCCCTTGCCGGTTACGTCTTCCATCTGCCAAATCGACCCGGCCTCGACGAGCCGGACTTCGCCGTCGCTTGCCGTTACTTTCAAAGCTCCCGACATGCAGAAGAGTATCTGCCGATGCGGAGACTGGTGCAGTTCTCCCACCCAGCCGGCCGGGATGCGGATCACGACATAGCCTTTGGCGGACATGGTCGGAGACACCAGGAAAGGGTGAGCGGGCGGTGCAAATACGCTCTCGCGCAACGGCAGAAGGAACGCGCCGAAATGGCTTGCTCCCTGTGCATCCTCCGTCAAATGAAGCACATTGAATGCCCTGTTCATTGACGCGCCCCCTTGGGTGAATTTTAGCACAAAGGAAAATTGGTTTCCATGTGCCGAAGGCGTGGGCAACCTCTGCTCCAGCAGGTTATCCCGTGAATTCCAGCACGCTTTGCTCGCTTCAGTGAGCCTGGAGCCCCTAGTTCTGCTGGGCCGCGTTCAGGATCAGAATGTCCAGGTCGTGCTCCGGAGAGAAATCATCCGCCGTCATCTGGAAGGTCGTCGGGCCGATCCTCTTGACGCCGGTGCCGCAGAAACTGACGTAGCTGTCGGGGCTGCCCTTATCGACGGTCAGCTGGAAATGCTTGATCGGACCGGCCCAGTTGGCGCCGGTCGTCAGGATATAGGAGATCCAGCTCTCGGTGTAGGTCGGGCCGCCACTTTCGGCCGCCTTGGCGAGCTTGTCGGCGGTTTTGACGAAGGCATCATCGGTGCAATATTTGCTCTGATAGGTCTTCAGCTGCTGCTTTTCATAGTCGTCATCGCCGGCGAAGGTGATAGCAACCGTGCCGCCGACGCTCGGCTTGTAATGGTGCTGCACGGCGACTTTCGCGCCAGCCGGAAATGTCGTCCGCCACCAGTAGGTCGAGCGCAGCGTCCAGACCGGCGTCGGATGGTGCTGCATGCCGTTGCCATCGTCGTATTCGTCGTCGGCAACCAAGCCACGCGCCGTCCAGTCCTCCAGCACGTCGGGCGGCAATTTCGCCAGCGCGTCGAAGGTCGCCTGGCTCAGCGGCAGGAGCGGGATATTATGCGCCTTCAGCTCGGCCGTCATGTCGATCCCGGCGACCACGACCGTCTGCTGCAGCGAAGGCGTCACCGGCTTCCCATCCTGGGTGACGGTGAAATCCAGGAAATTGTCGGAATCGACGTCACCGACGGCGACCATACTGTCGATATCCCCCTGAATATCCGGCATCGGAAAGGCGATGATGCTATCGACATCCTTATTCGTTGTGTTTTCGAACACGTAGTCGACGCGCACTTCGGTCGGAGAAATGAAGAGCTTCTCATCCGCCATGCTGACGTCGCCGGTGCGCACGTAGACAAGACCGCCGGTCTTCAGTTCAGCCATGGTGTCGTTGGCCAAGGCAGGCGTGGCGAGCATCGTCAATGCCGCCGCATATCCCCATATACCGCGCATCGAAGCCCCCTTCAGCCACCGGTTTCAGGGCGATTATGGCGAGATACCGCATAGCGTCAACGCCGGCAGAGGCCGCCATTCACACAAAACGCTTGCAACCGCCGCCGTTGCCCTGCATGGACAGCCGATGTCAGAACCACAACGCCTCGACCAGTTGCTTGTCACTCTCTCGCTTTTCGCCAGCCGATCGCGAGCGCGCGATGCCGTGCAGCGCGGCACGGTGACGGTGGACGGCAAGATCGTCACCAAGCCGGGTGCGCTTTTTACCGAAGGGGCGGAGATCGTCATCGATGATCCGGCCCAGGAGTACGTGTCTCGCGCGGCGTTGAAACTGGTGGCGGCGCTCGATCATTTCCGCCTCGATCCCAAGGGGCAGCGCTGTCTCGATGTCGGCGCATCGACGGGCGGTTTCACTGAGGTGCTGCTTCAGCGCGGAGCGGAACATGTCGTCGCCATCGATGTCGGCCATGACCAGATGCATCCTCGCCTTGCCGCCGATCCGCGCATAACCAATATCGAGGGGCTCAACGCCCGCAATCTGACGGCCGACGATATCGGAGCGCCGGTCAGTTTCATCGTTTCCGACGTATCCTTCATCTCCCTTAAGCTCGCCCTGGCGCCGGCGCTCACCCTGGCGCAAACGGGCACGCATTGCGCGCTGCTGGTGAAACCGCAATTCGAGGCCGGGCGCGAGGCGATCGGCAAGGCCGGCCTGCTCAAGGACCCGTCGACAGCGCCGACAGTCGCAGCAGAGCTCGAGCGCTGGCTCGTCGAGGACATGGGCTGGAAAAGCCTCGGCCTTATCCCCTCGCCGATATCAGGCGGCGACGGCAATCAGGAATTTCTTCTCGCAGGGATCAAGCCATGAGCACCGAGACAGTTACCATTCAGAAGCTTGGCGCCCAGGGCGACGGCATAGCGCAAGGCCCGGACGGACCGATCTACGTCCCCTTCACGCTGCCCGGCGAGACCGTCGCAATCGCGCGGGTGAAGAGCCAGGGCACATTGATGTCGATCACCTCGGCCTCGCCGGATCGCCAGGAGCCGCACTGTCGGCATTTCGGCCCTGACGGCGTCAACGGCACGTGCGGCGGCTGCACGCTGCAGCATTATGCCGATGCACCCTACCGCGCCTTCAAGCGGCAGCTGGTGGTCGACGCCCTGCGCTCCAAGGGATTGACGCCTGACGTGGACGATCTGATCGCCGCCCAGCCAGGCGAGCGCCGGCGCGTCGTTTTTGCGGCCCGCAAGACCGAAAAAGACATGCTGATCGGCTTCAATCAAGCGGAAAGCCACCATATCGTCGCCATCGAGGAATGTCCGATCGCCGCAACCGGGATCATCTCTCGGCTGCCGGCGATCAAAGCTGTGGGTGCCGCGCTCGCGTTCAAAGCCGAACCATTCCGCATCTCGGTTCTGGAAACACTTTCCGGGCTCGACATCGCCGTCGACGACGTCGGCAAGCTCTCTGACAAACAGCGCCGCAGCGCCATCGAGACCGTGCTTGCGCTTCGCGGCATTGCCCGCGTCTCGCTCAACGGCGAAATCCTGGTCGAGCCGGTGAAACCCGTCCTCGAGTTCAGCGGCGTGCGCGTCTCTCCCCCGCCAGGCGCGTTCGCGCAGGCGACGAAGCCTGCGGAAGAAGCTATGGCCGAGCTGGTCGCCACCCATGTCGGCAAATCCAAGCGCATCGCCGACCTCTTCGCCGGCAGCGGAACGTTCTCGCTGCGGCTGGCACGGATCGGCCGCGTCCATGCCGTCGAAGGCGAGGAGAAGGCGCTGGCAGCGCTCGACCACGCCGCCCGCAACACCCAGGGCCTGAAGCCGGTCACCGTCGAACGCCGCGACCTCTTCCGCCGGCCGCTGATGACCCAGGAACTCAAGGCGTACGACGCCGTCGTCTTCGACCCACCGCGCGCCGGCGCCGAATTCCAAAGCAAGGAACTCGCCCGCTCCGCCGTCAAGAAAATCGTCGCGGTGTCCTGCAATCCGCTGACCTTGGCACGGGACCTCGCGCTTCTCGTCGAAGGCGGCTACCGCATCACCAGGGTGACACCGATCGACCAGTTCCTCTGGACATCGCATGTCGAGGTGGTGGCTGCGCTGGAGAAGTAAAGATCGCGAGCGGGGCCGACCCTCGTGGTTCGAGGCTACGCCTTATAGGCTTCGCACCTCACCATGAGGGCGGAGCAAGCGATGCCGTCTCGGCTGCCTTTGAACTGGCTCACCACCGGCAAACGCTGAACCGAAGCGAGAAGATCATAGCCGGCCAGGAGGGTTAGCCCTAATGGTGAGGAGGCCCAAAGGGCCGTCTCGAACCACGAGGGCGGATGAGTGACTGTCCCTACCGCTTCATAAACGCCTCGAATGCGGCCCGCGCCTCGGCGGTCTTCAATTGGCTGGCAAAAAGCTTGGCCTCGTCGTCGATGCAGGCGATGATCTCGTCTGGGGATCCTTTGATCAGCTTTCGCGCCAGCCGCAACGCCTCCGGCGGTTTGGCGGCAAGCTTGGCCGCAAGGGCCAGGGTTTCGGCTTCCACCGCATCTGATGTCGTGACCTTGCGGATAAGGCCGGCGTCCCTCGCCTCCTCGGCCGAAAAAGCATCTCCGAGCGCAAGCAGCGCGAAGGCGCGCTGATGGCCCATCAGCCGCGGCGCGATGAGGCTGGAAGCGGCTTCGGGGACAAGGGCCAGGTCGACGAATGGCGTCTTGAACAGGCTGCGGTCGGAGGCGACGGTGAGGTCACAATGCAAATGGATCGTTGCGCCGATACCGATCGCCAGCCCATCGACGCCTGAGACCACCGGTTTGGTCAATCTGACGAGCGCTTTCAGGAAATCGAGCACCTCCCGGCCCATCTCACCGCTCGTCGCAAATGCCAGAAAGTCGGCCATGTCGTTGCCGGCGGAAAAGCAGCCCTCGCTGCCGAGGAAAACGACGACGCGGATATCCGGTGTCTCGTCGGCCATCTGCAACGCGCTGGTCATCGCCTGATACATGGCGCGGGTCAGGGCGTTTTTCTTTTCCGGCCGGTTGAGGCGGATGATCAGAAGCTGCGAAGCGGCTTCTGGACGTTCGATCAGGATATGGTCGGTCATCGGTTTCCTTTAGAGCAATGCCAGGAAAAGTCCGCAGCGCTTTTCCGTCCGGAATTGCGAAAAAACAAAAGATTAAGCGGTTCTCTACTTCTGTGAAAAGCTGAACCGCTCTAGGCGAGAGCGATACG
>JAGWJK010000370.1 GCA_028865845.1 Rhizobiaceae bacterium | reverse complement strand
GCGCAAGCAGAAATACGACGCGGCCGAAGTGATCATGAACGATGAACTGCCGATCATCTACATCGGCCATCAGGCATGGATCTGGGCCTACAACAAATCGGTGACCGGCTTCGTTGCGTCGCCTGATGGCATGATCCGTCTCGCCGGCGTGAAGAAGGGCGGCTGACGCAGAACATCCGATGCGGGGCGCGACCCACGCGCGCCCCGCATCATTCCTCCAACAGGTCGATGACGACATCCGGATCTGCTCATGTATACCTACATCGGAAAAAGGCTGCTGGTCGCCATCCCGACGCTGCTGATCATCTCCATCTTCGTCTTCTCGCTGCAAAAGCTTTTGCCTGGTGATCCCGTCCTGGCGATGGCCGGCGAAGAGCGTGATCCGAAAGTCATCGAATTCCTGCGCGAGAAATATCGCCTGAACGATCCCGTCGTGTATCAATACGGCTATTGGCTGCAGGGCGTCGCGACCGGCGATCTCGGCATTTCCTTGCGCACCAACCAGCCAGTGCTGACGCTCGTCGCGCAAAAGCTACCGGTCACGATCCAGCTCGCGGTCATGTCGATGATCTTCGCCTTCGTCATCGGCATTCCGATGGGCATATTGGCGGCGGTCAGGAAAAACACATTCATCGATTTTCTGGCGAATATCGTCGCCCTATGCGGGCTGTCGGTGCCGAATTTCTGGCTCGGGATCATGCTGATCCTTCTGGTTTCGGTGAAGCTCCACTGGCTGCCCGCGTCCGGATACCAGCCTTTCTTCGATGACCCCGTACGATCGATCCAGACGATGCTGATGCCGTCCTTCGTGCTTGGCAACGCGCTTGCCGCGACGCTCATGCGCCATACGCGTTCGTCGATGCTGAGCGTCCTCAGCGCCGATTACATCCGTACGGCGCGAGCCAAAGGTCTTTCCGAGGCGGTCGTCATCCTGTCCCACACGTTCCGCAATGCCATCCTGCCGATCGTCACCGTCAGCGCCCTGCTCTTCGGCGAGCTGTTGGCCGGCGCGGTGCTGACGGAGCAGATCTTCACCATTCCCGGGTTCGGCAAGCTCATTGTCGACGCCGTGTTCAACCGCGACTATGCGGTCGTCCAGGGCGTCGTGCTCTGCACCGCCATCGGCTTCATCGGCATGAACCTCATCGCCGATATCCTCTATGTCCTGCTCAATCCACGCCTGAGGGCCGCCCTATGAGCGCGATCGCACAAACGACTGCAGCCGCCCCCGCCAAACGCGCCCAGAACCGCGCCTGGCGCAAGCTCAAGGCCAACAAGGGCGCCCTCGTCGGCCTCTTCATCATCGCATTCTTCGCGGCACTCGCCATTCTCGCGCCGGTGCTGCCGCTGACCGATCCGGTGGCCACCAGTTGGTCGGCGATCCGCAAGGCGCCATCTGCCGCGCATTGGTTCGGCACCGACGACATCGGCCGCGACATCCTTTCGCGCATGATCTGGGGAGCCCGGGCATCGCTGATGGCCGGCATCTTCTCGGTTGCCATCGCGGTGGCGATCGGCGTGCCCTTCGGGCTCGTTTCCGGCTATTACGGTGGCTGGATCGACCAGATCATCTCGCGCATCACCGAAGCCTTTCTGGCGATGCCGTTCCTGATCACCGCCATCGCGCTTGCCGCCTTCCTCGGACCGAGCCTCACCAATGCGATGATCGCGATCGGGCTTTCGGCAACGCCGGTCTTTATCCGCCTGACGCGCGGCCAGGTGCTGGCGGTGAAGACGGAGGAATATGTCGAGGGCGCTCGTTCGATCGGGCTGCGCCATTTCAGCATTATCCGCCGCTATATCCTGCCGAATGTCTTCGCGCCGATCCTGGTGCAGGGGACACTCACGATCGCTACGGCGATCATCGCCGAGGCCAGTCTCTCCTTTCTCGGCCTTGGCCAGCAACCGCCCGCCCCCAGCTGGGGCTCGATGCTGAACGTCGCCAAGAACTACCTGGAGCAGGCGCCCTGGATGGCCATGTGGCCGGGCGCTGCCATCTTTCTCGTCGTCATCGGTTTCAATCTCCTCGGCGATGGCCTGCGCGATGCGCTCGACCCGCGCGAAGCATGAATAATCTGAAAGGACTTTTGCAATGACTGCATTTACGACACGTCCGGAAATCCTCGGCACCTTCGGCGTCGTCACCTCCACGCATTGGATCGCGTCCGCGGTCGGCATGAGCATTCTGGAAAAGGGCGGCAATGCCTTCGACGCCGCAGTGGCGACCGGTTTCGTGCTGCAGATCGTCGAGCCGCATCTCTGTGGTCCCGGCGGCGACATGCCCGCCGTCATCTATTCGAAGAAGAAGGACAAGGTCGAGGTCATCTGTGCCCAGGGACCGGCGCCGGCGGGCGCGACCATCGAACACTATACGAGCGAAGGCCTGTCGCTGATCCCCGGAGACGGCTTGCTTGCAACCGTCATTCCCGGCTCCTTCGACGGCTGGATGCTGATGCTGCGCGACTACGGCAGGCTGACCGTGCGCGACGTGCTCGAACCGGCGATACACTACGCCGAGCACGGCCACCCCATCTTGCCGCGCGTGTCGGCGACCATTGCCGGCCTTGCCGATTTCTACCGCACGGAATGGCCGACCTCGTTCGAAACCTGGCTGCCGGGCGGCTCCGCTCCGGAACCCTGGTCGAACTTCAAGAACCCCGTCCTTGCCGAAACCTGGAAGCGCGTCGTCGCAGAGGCTGAAAGCAAGAGCGACCGCGAAGCGCAGATCGAGGCAGCCCGCGATGCCTACTATCGCGGTTTCGTCGCCGAGGCGATCGACAACTACGTCCGCAACAATGCCGTGATGGATGCGAGCGGTAGCCGTCACAAAGGCGTGCTGACGGCCGACGACATGGCCAACTGGTCGGCAACGATCGAAGAGCCGATCACCTACGACTACCACGACTGGACCATCGCCAAGATCGGCCCATGGGGTCAGGGACCGACCTTCCTGCAGACCTTGTCGCTGCTGAAGGGTTTCGATATCGCCGCGATGGATCCTGCCGGCGCAGATTTCGTGCACATCGTCACCGAAGCCATGAAGCTCGTCTTCGCCGACCGGGAAGTCTATTACGGCGATCCCAACTTCAGCAAAGTGCCGCTCGACACCCTGCTGTCGGACGCCTATGCCGCTGAGCGCCGCAAGCTGATCACTGGCGAAGCCTCTCTCAACCTGCAGCCGGGCAAGCTCGCGGGCTTCGAGAGCCAATACGACCTGACCATGGACATGCTGGAAACGCCCGAAGCCAAGACCGGCGCCGTCTATGAGCCGACCATGGCGCATTTGACCGAAAAGCGCGGCGACACCGTGCATATCGACGTCATCGACCGCGAGGGCAACATGGTGTCGGTCACGCCGTCTGGCGGCTGGCTGCAATCCTCGCCGATCATCCCGGGCCTCGGCTTCTGCCTCAACTCACGGGCGCAGATGTTCTGGCTGAAGCCCGGCCTGCCGTCCTCACTCGCGCCCGGCAAGCGTCCGCGAACCACTCTCACCCCGTCGCTTGGCCTCCATCAGGGCCGCCCGACGCTCGCTTTCGGCACGCCCGGCGGCGACCAGCAGGAGCAATGGCAGCTCGCCTTCTTCCTGCGCTACGCCCATCACGGCATGAACCTGCAGGAAGCAATCGATCAGCCGCTGTTCCACACCGCACACTTCCCCGGCTCCTTCTACCCGCGCACCCGCGAGCCGGGCAATCTGACGGCTGAAGCGAATTTCAGCGCCGACGTGCTCGAGGCTCTGCGCAGGAAGGGTCACAAGCTGACCGTCGCTCCGGAATGGACGGTCGGTCGCCTGACCGCTGCCCGCCGCGACGCAAGCGGCCTGTTGCGCGCGGCCGCAACCCCTCGCCTGATGCAAGCTTACGCGATCGGGAGATAAACACTCATGACCTGGTCCATCGTCACCCGCGAACCCGAAACCGGCCATCTGGCCATTGCCGTCGCCACCCGCTTCTTCGCGGTTGGCAGCATCGTGCCAAACATTCGCGGCGGCGTCGGTGCCGTCGCGACCCAGGCATTCAGCAGTCCGCTCTACGGCATCGACGGCCTGGCGATGCTTGCTGCCGGCCACGCGCCGCAAGAGATCATCGAGACGCTGACTGCCCGTGACGAAGGTCGCGACCAGCGTCAGTTTCACCTGATCGACAGCAAGGGCACCAATGCCGCTTACACCGGGGCGAAATGCATAGACTGGGCCGGCCATCTGGTCGACGACAACGTCTCCGTCGCCGGCAACATGCTCGCCGGTCCGCAGGTGATCGCCGAGACGCTGTCGACCTTCAAGAAGACCAAGGGCAAGCCGCTTGCCGAACGTCTGCTCGAAGCCATGCGCGCCGGCGAGGATGCCGGCGGTGACAAGCGCGGCAAGCAATCCGCAGCACTGGTGATCTATCGCGATCAGGATTACGCCTGGCTGAACATCCGTGTCGACGATAGTGCCGATCCGCTGACCGAGCTCGAACGGCTCTATGCCGTCGCCAAGGAGCGTTATCTGCATGTCGCCGAAACGACGCCAACCAGGCAGAATCCGAGCGGCATGACCGATCGCCGCGAGATCGACGAGAAGATCGCCGCGCTCGAGGCTGCAAGAATTGCCGAAGGGCGACCGTCGGCTTCCTTCGCCACTTCGCCGAAGGCGTCGTGAGCGGTTTGAACTAATATTCGACACCATGCGCAAGACCATAAAGGTGAGCCTATGACGACCGCAGCCGCGCCACAGACGACCAAGGATATGAAGCCCGTTCTTTCCGTCTCCAATCTGACGACGTCCTTCCTTGTCGATGGCGAATGGCGCTCGGTCGTGCGCGATATCTCGTTCGACGTCATGCCGGGCGAGACGGTGGCGATCGTCGGCGAATCCGGGTCGGGTAAAAGCGTCACGTCGCTGTCCATCATGCGCCTTCTGGCCAAGGGCAATAGCCGCATCGACGGCTCGATCAAGCTCAACGGCCGAGACATCCTTTCGCTTTCCGACAGCGAGATGCGGCAGGTTCGCGGCAAGGACGTCGCGATGATCTTCCAGGAACCGATGACCAGCCTCAACCCGATCTTCACCATCGGCCGGCAGATCTCGGAAGCACTTACCTGCCATGGTGACATCTCCAAGGCCGAAGCGAAGGCGGAGACCATCCGCCTGCTCGAAAAGGTGCGCATCCCCAATGCCTCATCGCGCTTCGACGAATATCCGCACCAGTTTTCCGGCGGCATGCGCCAGCGCGTCATGATCGCCATGGCCTTGGCGTCGCGCCCGAAGCTGTTGATCGCCGACGAGCCGACGACGGCGCTCGACGTGACGATCCAGGGACAGATCCTCGATCTCATCAAGGTGCTGCAGGAAGAGGAAGGGATGTCCGTCCTCTTCATCACGCACGACATGGGCGTGGTTGCGGAAATTTCCGACCGTACCATCGTCATGTATCGCGGCGAGGCGGTGGAGACCGGCAGGACGGACGACATCTTCCATCGCGGCCAGCATC
>JAGWJK010000369.1 GCA_028865845.1 Rhizobiaceae bacterium | reverse complement strand
CCCCGAGCTCGACCGATCCGCCGGCGCCGTCGACGACTTCGCGGACGATGGCAAGACCGAGACCACTTCCCTCCGGCTCCGTGCCGATGATGCGATAGAACCGCTCGAATACCTGCCCGCGTTCATTCTCCGGTATGCCCGGACCATCGTCTTCGACCCGCAGCACGGCGTTGTCGCCATCCCGGGTGACGCCGACGGTGACCCGGCCGTTCGGCTGGGTGTAGCGCAGAGCGTTGTCGACGAGGTTGACCAGCATTTCGCGCAGCATCGTGCCGTCGCCTTCGACCCGGACCGGAGCCTCATCCGCCTCCAGTCCGAGGTCGATATTGCGGCGGAGCGCCTCTTCCGCCAGATTTCCCATCACCTGGCGAGCCGTTGCGGCAAGGTCGATGGTGTCGCTGCGCGGCCGGCGGCTGCCGGGTTCGGCGCGAGACAGGGTGAGGAGCTGGCTCGCCAGGCGGGTTACCTGCTTCGTGCTGGAGCGCAGGGCCGTCAGCGCCTCGTTGCGCCTGTTGCTGTCGTCTTCACGCGCCGCGACGCTTGCCTGCGTCGAGATCAGCGCGAGTGGTGTCCGCAACTGGTGGGCGGCGTTGGAGACGAAGCGCCGCTGTGCCGCCATCTGGTTCTGTACGCGCTCCATGTGGTCGTTCAGCGCATGCACGAGCGGGCGCAACTCGCTCTGCACCATCTCCGGCTCCAGCGGATCCAGCCGGTCGCGACCGCGCTCGCGCACGGCGTCGCGCAGGCGCAGGACCGGAGCGAGGCCGCGCTGCAGGCCAATGATGGTCACCAGGCCGGCGATCAACACCAGCGCGAGCTGCTTGGTGAAGTCGGCGAGCCAAAGCCGGCGGCGCATGGCATATTGGCTGTTGTGGGTGACGGCGACGGTGACGGATAGCGTGCTATCTTCGCCAAGGCCGACGAGCGGATGGCTGAGCATCATCAGCCGCACCCGGTCGTTGTGAAAGGTCGTATCCTCGCCGATCCGCGCTTCCTTCGGCTGCGGCAGGTCGGGATAGCCGGAGACGAGGCTCCCCCAGGCGGTTACGACCTGATAGAAGACGCGGTCGCCATAACCCGTGTCGAACATCTCCAGAGCCGCTGGCGGAATGTCGACCTGGACGGTGCCGCTGGCATCGACATGCACGGCCTCGGCGATGACGCGAGCCGATGCAAGGAGCGTGTGGTCGGTCACGAGATCGGCGGTGACGTTCGCCGAGCGGAAGCTGACATAGAGGTTGACGCAGATCGCGCCGATCAGCGTGATCACCACCCAGGCCAGCAATTGCGCCCTCAGGCTGGAGGTCAGCCCCTCGACCGCTTGGCGCAGACGTCCTTTCGGCGGGCGGCTTACGTCATTGCGCATGGCGAAGCAGGTAGCCCAGGCCGCGCAGCGTGGCGATCTGCACGCTGCTGCCTTCGAGTTTTTTGCGAACGCGGTGCACATAGATTTCGATGGCGCTGGAATCGGCAAGGTCGTCGAAACCGAACACACTTTCGGAGAGCGCGGTCTTGGTCACGGTCGTGCCGACTTTCATGACCAGATGCTCGAGCACCGCATGTTCGCGGGGAGTCAGCGCCAGGGTTTCTCCGCTCAGAAAGAACTGCCGCGTGCCGCCGTCGAACAGCAGGTCGCCGACAGCGATTTCAGGGGCTGCGCGATCGTGACCGCGGCGGACGAGGGCACGGATGCGGGCTTCGAGTTCGGCGATTTCGAAGGGTTTTGCCAGATAGTCGTCGGCGCCGCTATCAAGGCCGGCGACACGGCCGTCGAGGCTGGCATTGGCGGTCAGGATGATGATCGGCACCTTGTTTCCGCCCTGTCGCAGGCGCTTCAGCAAGGTCAGGCCGTCGATTTTTGGCAGAGACAGATCGAGGATGACGGCGGCATAGCCTGCTACTTTCAGCATATGCTCGGCATCCTCGCCATCATAGGCGATGTCGACGGCATATTGTGCCTGCCGCAGCGCCTTGCCGAGCCAGGACGCCAGTTCGCGGTTGTCTTCGACGATCAGCAGTCTCATGACACGACTATACAGAAAGCCCCGGCGGTTGCGAATGTTTGCGCCATATTTTCCCGATGTCGCGGCTCAGCCTGCCGAGACGGCTGAGCTGCGTTTCGCTTTCTGCTGTGTAGCGACGGGAGCCGGAAACGGTACCCCCAATCTCAGCGCCATGACCTTGATTTCATGCAGGTAGATCTGGCGCGCATGCGGCGGCGTCAGGTTATGATCGGCATCTGGAATGACGGTGAGATGCGCGTTGGGAAATGCCTTCAAACCTTCTCCCCGCTCGCCGAAGTGCTCGCGAAAATGCTCCATGCCGATATCCTGGGCGCTGTAGATCAGCGAGATGTCGACCTGGCGTTTGGCAAGCGTGCGAAACCCGGCCATGACGATCTCATGTTCGCCGGCAGGGAAGGGCAGTACCCCCAGAAGAGGCCGGCCGAGGCGCACGGCGCGTCTCGCCACCGAGGTGACGATGTTGCGGGCGGCACTGCCGGCATCGATCTGGCCGCTGTAGAGCCGCTTCACGGTCTCCCATTGCAGAAGTTTCTGGCCGTAGCTTTCGAGCGACCGGGGCACGAAACGCAGGGCCTCGTCGACCGAATGGCTTTCGTCCCAGAAGAAAGCGTAGGGGTTGACGGTGATCATCCCTGCGCAACGGATGTCGCGAATGGCTGCCTGGAAGGCGAGGTAGCCGCCGCTGCAGCGTCCGACGAGGAAAGCCGGCAGAAGTTTCTTTTCCTCGAGATAATCAAGCGCGTCACTGACATCGCGATACTGTTGCGGAGAATAGAGCACCTGATCCGGGGCCTGGGGATAGGGCGGACTGTCGGCGACATTGGCGGTGTCGAAGCGGAGCGAGGGAATGCCGTCGCGGGCGAGCGCTCGGGCCATGCCGACGGACGTGCCGCCCCAGCCGGCTTGCCGGTCGTAGGCGGTCGTCAGGATCAAGGCGGTCGCGCCACGGCACTCGCCTGTGGGTTCGCAGAGGATGCCGAACAGGCGGTTGCCCTCGCCGAAACGCAGGGGCGTCTCGCGGAGGCCGTCGGCGACAAGTGGCTCGGCCGCAGGGACAACGCGCGGTATCGATGAAATCGATGCGTCCTCGGTGCTGACGGATTTTACCCAGCGCAGGATTTCCTTGCCGCTCTCGGCGGGCATCGTGGCGATCGTCGGGTTCGACACCAGATCGTCGTAACCTTTGTATTCCGCAACTTCGACCGCACTGCCGAGCGTCTTCAGATGAGCGGCGAAATCGGTGTCGGTCGGACGTCCGGGCCGCGTGAGCACGAGGCAGGAGGGCGCGTTGAGGCGGGTGAGCGACAGGAGATTGAGCTTGCGGACGACGGCGGCGACGGTGTCGGGCATGCGCAGGCTGGCGACGGTGACGCCTTCCGTCTGGCGCTGGGCTTCGCCGAGGCCCATGCTTTCGTCGATCATCTTGGACCAGACGGTCAGTTCGCGCAGATGGGAGCGGCCGGAGACGACAGGCGCAAGGAAAGCAATGCCGGCAACGGACGGCAGGCGTTCGGCGATGGAGGCCGCGATGGCGCTCCCAAGTCCCTGGCTGACGAGGATCAGCCGCTCGCAGCCGGAAAGCGATACTAGTCTCTGGGCGGCGGCAAGTGCACTGTCTTCCCAGCATGCAAATCCTTCGGCGGGATCGGTGACGCCGAGTGCGTCGCCGGTGCCGGCATAGTCGAACCGCAGGCTGGCGATGCCGGCATCGGCAAAATCTTCCGCGAGGATGCGCCAGAATTTGCGCGTGCACATTTCTTCAAAGCCCCAGGGGCTTAAAAACAACACGGCTTCGCGACGCTGTGGCGCGGCGGCAGGCATGTAAAGACCGACCGTGCCGGCAAAAGTGGTCGGCACCGCTGCGGCGATCAATTCCTTCCCTGTCCTGGAATCGTCCGTGGCTTCCCCAAAAGCCATGATGATGTTTCCCCTCAAATTCGTCGCGGTCCGAGCAAGGACAGCGCATGAACGGCAATCGGATAAGCGCGCCTCGGAAGACGCGAGGCGATCTGCTGCAAGATGGCGATGTCTTCCTGCGGCACGGCATTGAGCAGCCTGAGGGCGAGGACATAGGTCACCACACCGGCGATGATCGCGCTGGCAAGTCCTGCTATACCGGGCAAGGCCTGAACAAAACCATAAGCGGCAGCCGCACAGAGCAGCGAGGCGCCGGTAACCTTCGTCAGCGTGACGACCATCCCGCGCATCGAGCCCTCGAATTCCATGCGCCGCACCATCAGCACGCACATGGCGGTGAAAGCCAGCAGGCGCACCACGGCGGCACCTTCGCCGCCATACCAGGGCACTGCGAGCAGGCAGCCGCCAACCATGATGGCGCTGGCAATACCGCCGATGACCGTGCGCTCGCGCATGCGGTCGATCGAATAGAGATATTGGGTGCAGATCTGCATGAAGACATAGGGAACCGCTGTCAGCGACAGGAGCGCCACCATGCTGCCGCTCGGACCGAAAGGCTTGCCGAAGATCATGACCACCAGTTCCGGCGCGATAACGGCGAGGCCGAAGCTCATCGGCAGGGTGATATAGGAAATGCCGCGAGCCACGCCTTCGAATACCCGGATCGGGAGTTTGCCCGATGTCTGCGACTGGATCTGTTCGGAGTAGTAGGGCAGCAGGCTGCCGCTCAGCTGCACGGGCAGTTGCAGCGCCAGATTGGCGAGCGAGAGCCCGACCGCATAGAAGCCGACCGCCTGGATGCCCCAATAATGTTGCAGGAACACGAGTTCGATGCGGTTCAGAAAGATCGAGCTGTTGGCAAGTTCCGCCGAAAGCATCAAGGATGAGTTGATGAGGTAGCTTTTGCTGACGCCGCAGCTGTTCCTGCGTGCAGCGGCGATCCCGAGTGTCGAGAAGAACATCGGCAGCTGGCCGACGGCGTAGCCGGCAAGGGCGCCTTCGACGCCAAAGAAAATGGCACCAATGAGCAGGGTCACGAGCTGCAGTGCCGAGCTTATCAGCGTCAGCCGAAAAAAGGGCGTGAGCTGCTGTTCGCCGACCAGGTAGTTCTTGCTGTAGGCGCCGATCGACTGGAGAAGGAAAAACACGCCGGTGATGACAATGACGGCTGGCGCATCGCCGGCCCAATGCATGCGTTCGGCTTCCCAATAATAGGCTGTGTAGCCAAGCAGCAGGACCAGCGTGGAGAGGATCGTCGGCTGCACCAGATAGGCGGCGAAACCGCGCCTCTCTTCGTTGCTGTAACCCTGAGCCTTCAATTGCGGCAGGATGCGCAGTAGGGTGACGCCCGTGCCGAGCTCGGCGACGAGCGCTCCTGTCGTCACCAGCCAGAATGAAAATGCGATGATGCCGTTGGCTTCAGGGCCAAGCAGGCGGGCGGCGATGATCGAGCAGGCGAAGCCCGTCGCCAGCAGGGTCAGCCCCGCCGCCGCGTTCAACGCCGAATTCGCCATGATGCTCTTCGTCATGAAGATAA
>JAGWJK010000368.1 GCA_028865845.1 Rhizobiaceae bacterium | reverse complement strand
GACAGCACCATTGCCATCCTGCCGATCGCTTCGACGGAACAGCACGGCCCGCATTTGCCTATTGCCACCGACGTGGCCATCGCCACCGGCATGCTGGCGGAATTGAAGGTGCAGCGCCCCGACGATCTCGATTTCCTTGTGTTGCCGACGCAGGAAATCGGCAAGGCCAACGAACATGTCTATGGCCCCGGCACACTGTCGCTCAGCGCCGAGCTGCTGATCCCGGTATGGACGGCGATCGGCGCCAAGGTGGCCGAGGCCGGTCTGCGCAAGATGGTGATCGTCAATTCCCACGGCGGCAATCTGGACATCATGGGCATCGTCGCCCGTGAACTGCGGGTACGCTATCAGATGGCCGTCGTTGCCACGCAGTGGACGCGTTTCGGCACGCCTGACGGCATGATCAGCGAGCATGAGCAGCGCTACGGCATCCACGGCGGTGACGTCGAGACCTCGCTAATGCTGCATTTCCGCCCGGAACTGGTGCAGATGGATAAGGCCGAGAACTTCGCCTCGAAGGCGGAATGGATGAACGAGCATTCGAAATATCTTCAGCCGCTGCCGCCGCACTCGCTCGCCTGGATTGCGCATGACCTCAATCCGAACGGCGTTGTCGGCAATGCGGCCAATGGAACGGCTGAAAAAGGCGCACTGATTTGCAGCCATCAGATCAAGGGCTTTATCGAGATGCTCCGCGATCTCAGGGACTATCCGCTGTCGAACCTCTATTCGAAATAGGCTTCGGAGCGCCGGCGCTCCGACGGCATTAGAATGTGCCCCTTTGCCTGCAGCTCCTCGACGAGGCCCGCGAGTTCCGCAAGCAGATATTCGACGAAAAGGCTGGTCGCGGCATCGAGCGGCGCGCGGGCGCGGGCAAAAAGCTTCATCGGCTGATGCCGCGAATGCGGCTCCGCGATCGGCCGAAAGACGAGTTCGCCGCGCCGGCATTCTGTGATCACGTCGAGTGGGTTCAGGAGCGTCAGCCCCGCGCCGCACTTGACCAGTTGCTTCAGCATCTCCGAGGCGTTGCTTTCGAGCACGGGCTCGACCTGCACTGGCAGCCGCGCCAGCGTCAGGTTGATGACCTCGCGCAGGCTCGTGCCCGGCTGCGCCAGCAACAGACGTTCCTCGACGACATCGGCGAGATTGATCGGCCCCGGCCCGATCAGCGGATGCCCCGGCGGCAGGACGACGCCGATCGGAATATCGAAATTGCCGAGCGTGCGGATGCCGGGCGTCGCCGGAATATTGAAACCGAGGCCAATATCCACCTCGCCGGAGAGCACCGGCGCCATCGTCGTCGAGCCGGAATCGTTGCGCAATTGGATGAAGACGCGCGGATGCTCGGAAAGGAACCGCGCGATGATCTCCGGCAGAGGCCCCGACGCCAGCCCGACTGTGGTGACGATCCTGACTTTGCCGGCCTGCTGCATCTTCAGGCTCCGGATACGCCCCTCGAGCCGCTCGTAATTCTTCAGCACCTCGCGAATATGCTCGATGCAGAGCTCACCCGCCGCCGTCAGCCGCAGGCCGCGCGGCAGGCGCTCGAACAGCGGCGCCCCCATCTCTTCCTCCAGCGCCAGGATCTGCCGGTTGATCGCCGACGAAGCGACATTCAGCCGGGCCGCCGCCTTGCGGATCGACCCGCAGCGGGCAATCTCGTTGATGTACAGAAGTCTTCTCGAGTGCAGCATGCGACTCCCCATTGCATAAAATTTGCCCAAGCCGCACAATTTAGGCACAGACCCAGGTTGAGATGCCTAAAAGGCATCAATGCGCACGAATTTTGATGCTTTTCAAAGAGCAACGCAATCGCTCAAATGCGGAAAATGGGCGTCAATGGCGGCGTCCCATGGCAGATAGAGGGAACGACAAGCCATGCCCAATGCATTGAAGACTAAAGCATTTCTCGCCGTCATGGGCCTGGTGGCCGCTGTCGCCGCCGCGCAGCCGGCAAGCGCCCTCGATAAGGTGACCTACGGAACCAACTGGCTGGCAGAGGCCGAACATGGCGGCTTCTACCAGGCTGTTGCCGATGGCACCTACAAAAAATACGGCCTGGATGTCGAAATCGTTCAGGGTGGCCCGAACGCTGCCAATCAGGCACTGCTGATTTCAGGCAAGATCGATTTCTACATGGGCGGGCCGCAACAGGAAATCGACGCCGTCAAACAGGGCATCCCGATCGTCGACGTCGCCGCCATCTTCCAGAAGGACCCGCAGGTCCTGATCGCCCATCCTGATGTCGGCGTCGAGAAATTCGAAGATCTCGCCAAGCTGCCGACGCTCTTCATGAGCAAGGACGGTTACGTCACCTATTTCGAATGGATGAAGGCCAATTTCCCAGGCTTCAAGGACGAACAGTTCAAGCCGTATAACTTCAGCGCGGCCCCGTTCCTGGCCGACAAGCAGTCGGCCCAGCAGGGCTATCTGACCTCCGAGCCCTACGAGATCCAGAAGCAGGCCGGCTGGGAGCCGAAGGTCTTCCTGATCGCCGACGCCGGCTACTCTCCCTATTCGACGATGATCACCGCCCAAACGGCCATGGTTCAGAAGAACCCCGACCTCGTGCAGCGCTTCGTCAACGCCTCGATCGAGGGCTGGTACAACTATCTCTACGGCGACAACAAGGCCGCCAACGACCTGATCAAGAAAGACAATCCTGACATGACGGATGGTCAGATCGCCTATTCCATCGCCAAGATGAAGGAATACGGGATCATCGAATCCGGCGACGCTCTGGACAAGGGTATCGGTTGCATGACGGACGCGCACTACAAGAAGTTCTTCGACGAAATGGTGCAGATCAAGGTCTTCGACGCCGATACCGACTACAAGAAAGCCTTCGATCCGCAGTTCGTCTGCAAGGGCGTCGGAATGACGCTGAAGAAGTGATGAGTCCCTTCTCCCCGGCGGGGAGAAGGTGGACGCGAGTGGTTGAATGAAATGAAACCACGAGGGGCCGGATGAGGGGGCGAGGAGCATGGCTCCGAGGCCTTGAGCGCAGGCGAAAGGCAGTCCACCGATGCCGCCCCCTCATCCGCCCTTCGGGCACCTTCTCCCCGAGGGGAGAAGGGGAAAGAGAACCTGATCATGACCCTACCCAATGCCACCGCTGTCCATCCAGCAGATGCCCGCAAGCGGCCTCTGGTCGTCATGGACAAGGTGTCGAAGGTATTCTCCAACGGCACGCTGGCGCTGTCGGACATGTCGTTGACGGTGGAGGGCGGTGAGTTCATCAGCCTGCTAGGCCCGTCGGGCTGTGGGAAGTCGACGGCCCTCAGGATCATCGCCGGCCTAGGCGCCGCCTCGGGCGGCAGCATCGACTGGCCGAGTTCGCGCATCAATTCCAAAGGCCTGCCGGAAGGCGATATCAGCTTCGTCTTCCAGGAGCCGACGCTGCTGCCCTGGAAGACCGTCTTCGGCAACGTCCACCTGCCCCTCAAGCTGCGCGGCATGTCGAAAGCCGTCGCCTACGATCAGATCATGGCGTCGCTTGCAACCGTCGGCCTGAAGGATTTCGCCGATGCCTATCCACGCGAGCTGTCGGGCGGCATGAAGATGCGCGTGTCGATCGCCCGAGCGCTCGTCACCAAGCCGAAACTGCTGTTGATGGACGAGCCCTTTGCGGCCCTCGACGAAATCACCCGCCAAAAGCTCAATGATGACGTATTGCGGTTGTGGCAGGCGACCGGCATCACCGTGATCTTCGTCACGCATTCCGTCTACGAATCCGCCTACCTTTCCAACCGCATCGTCGTCATGAAGGCGCGCCCCGGCCGCGTTCATACCGACTTCCCATTGGTAACAAGCGGCGAACGCGATCCACTCTACCGATCCTCGGAGGAATATCGCCAGGTGTGTGAAAAGGTATCCCGTTCCCTGATCGAGGCCATTGGCTGGCCGGAGGCGCATTGATGAGCGACAGCCCCACCCTATCCGCCGGCATGCCGGCCGAGGCCCTGGAGGCCGCGCCGATACTACCGGCCGCCGGCAGGCGCGCCGACCGCTCGCTGAGCATCATCGTCCCGATCCTGACCGTCGCTGTGCTGATCGTCCTCTGGCAGATCTTCGTCGTTGCGGCGAGCATTCCGCAATACATCCTTCCGAGCCCGGTTGCCGTGGCAAAATCGCTGGTGTCCGATTGGGGCATCCTATCGCCGGCGCTCTGGGTCACGACCCAGATCACCTTCATCTCACTTGCCCTGGCGCTGATCGGCGGCGTCGGTTTCGCGATCTTCCTGGTGCAGTCGCGATGGATCGAGCTTGCCTTCTATCCGCTCGCCGTCATCCTGCAGGTAACGCCGATCGTCGCGATTGCGCCGCTGATCCTGATTTACGCGCCGACACGCGAATCCGCACTGCTGATCTGCGGCTTCCTCGTCGCCTTCTTCCCGATCCTCTCCAACATGGTGCAGGGCCTGAAGAGCGTCGATCACAACCTTCTGAACCTCTTCGATCTCTACGGTGCCTCGCGCTGGCAAACCCTGCTGCATCTGAAACTGCCGGCCGCCCAGCCCTATTTCATGACTGGCCTTCGCATTGGCGGCGGCCTGTCGCTCATCGCCTCGGTGGTCGCCGAATTCGCCGCCGGCTCCGGCGGCCCGAATTCCGGCCTCGCCTTTCGGCTGTTGGAAGCACAATACCGCCAGAATATGCCACGCCTGTTCGCCGCCCTGTTGCTCTTGTCGGCGCTTGGCGTCGCGATCTTCGCCCTCACCTCTTTCATTTCATGGCTGAGCCTGCATCGCTGGCATGAAAGCAGCCTCAAGCGGGAAAACTGATGTCCTATTCCTTCATGTCTCCGCCGAATGCTGCGCGGTTCGTGCTGAGCAACGCCACCGTGCCGTCTGTCACGCTTGCCGGATTCACCGGCCCATCGAACGAAGGCCTCATCAAGGCCGATATCGTCGTCGCGGACGGCCTGATCAAGGATATCCTGCCGGCCGGCACTGCGCCGGCGGAATTCGCCAAGGCCGATATGAAGGATGGCATGGTCTGGCCGACATTCGCCGACATGCATACCCATCTCGACAAGGGCCATATCTGGGAGCGCCGTCCGAACCCCGACGGCAGTTTTCCGGGCGCGCTTGACGCCGTGCGCGCCGATCGAGAGGCAAACTGGTCGGCGGCCGACGTCCGCAAGCGCATGGAATTCTCGATCCGCGCAGCCTATGCTCACGGCACCAGCCTCATCCGCACCCATCTCGATTCGCTTGCGCCGCAACACCGCATTTCCTTCGAGGTGTTTTCCGAGGTCCGCGAGGCCTGGAAGGACAAGATGGCGCTGCAGGCGGTTGCCCTTTTCCCCCTGGATGCCATGGCGGATGAAGCCTTCTTTTCCGACCTGCTCACCGTGATCCGTGATGCCGGCGGCCTGATCGGCGGCGTCACGCAGATGAACCCGGACATCGGTCGTCAGCTCGACAAGCTGATCCGCGCCGCCGCCGACAACGGTCTCGATATCGACCTGCATGTC
>JAGWJK010000367.1 GCA_028865845.1 Rhizobiaceae bacterium | reverse complement strand
TGTTCCTTATTCCCGGATCGAATACGACGATGCGCCTCAACGGTCATGCGGTGGTGTCGATCGAGGAAAGTCTGCTGGCAAGTTTTGAGATGGACGGCAAGCATCCGCGCAGCGTCGTCGTGATCACCATCGACGAGGTCTATTTCCAATGCGCGCGGGCGGTCATGCGCGCCGAGCTTTGGAAAACCGAGACATTCGTCGACGCGGCAAGCCTGCCGACGCCTGGCATGCTGCTGAAGGCCGCGAAAGGCGATTTCGATCAGGAAACCTACGACCGCGAATGGCCGGCGCGGGCTGCAAAGAGCATGTGGTAATAAAAAATCCGCCGGCGCAGTTTCAAGGCTGCCCGGCGGATAGCTATAATCCCGAGGTGGCTTCAGTTCTTGTAGATGAGCCAGCTCTTGGTGAAGTCCTTCTGCATGCCGTCCTGATACATGTAGCTGCAATTGCGGCCGGCATTCTTGGCGCAGTAAAGCGCAATGTCCGTCTTGCTGTAGAGTTCGCCCGGGTCAGCGGCATCGGATGCCATGCAGATGCCGAGAGAGATGGTGATCGGGCCATAATTCACCCGAGTCCGCGAATTCTTGAAGGGCGTGGCTTCCAGAGCGCGACGGATGCGCTCGCAGATCAGCATCACCTCTTCCGCCGTATTGCCTTCGAGGATCAGCGCGAACTCCTCGCCGCCGGTGCGGGCGACGAAGGCGTCGCGGCGGACATTGGCGCGGATGATGGACGCGACGGTCGCAAGGATCTTGTCACCGACAGGATGACCGTAGGTGTCGTTGATCTTTTTGAAGTTATCGATGTCAGCCAGAACCAGCGACGTTACCGGGCGCGCCATCTGATTATCGAAGACGGAGGCGAGGCGGTCGTCGAAGGCGCGGCGGTTGGACAGGCGTGTCAGCGAGTCCGTGTTGGCGATGCGCTTGTATTCGTCCAGCTCCTTGCGCACCTGGTCCATTTCCTGGCTGCGCTGGGTGACGTTTTCGACGGTCTTTTCGCCATGCGCCATCGTATCGCCTGTGGCTTCGGCGAGCATATCGATGGCATTGCGCAACAGCTCGACACTGTTGTGGTTCTTAGAATTGATGCGCTCGCAAGTCTCGCCGAGCAGCCGGTTGTAACTTACGAGCGAGGTCTGTTCCGCCTGCAGCGTGCGCAGTACGGCGTCGAGTTCGCTGACGAGACGGGAGTGGGCATCATCGAGAACGCGCCCGGCCTGATGGGAGAAATACTGGGCACCCAGCGCGTCCAATTCTTCTTGCGTGGCGCTGTTGCCGAGTGCGGCAAGCTCGCGGGTCAGGGCCGGATTGGAGCCGATATAGGCTTCGTAGAAAAGTTCATAATTACGCGGGATCGGTGCGACCCCCATGGATCGCATGGCGTAGGTAATCTGTCCTGCCACGTCGGGAACTTGCGCCTTGGGCGCAACCACCGTACTCATCGGCGAACTCCGTTAATGAATTGATCAAGGCACTGTTTTTACTTAGCCTAACTTCCTTTGAAAAAGATTAAGGCGATGAATATAAAATATTATATGTAAGTTCGGATTAAGAACTAATTTTATTCTAAATTATGCATATTCTTGTTGAGGGCGCCATCTGACGCCCTCAATCCGTTACTATGGAAAGACTTACCCGAGGTTGAGTTCCTGGAAGAAATCATTGCCCTTGTCGTCGATGACGATGAAGGCGGGGAAATCCTCGACTTCAATCTTCCAGACGGCTTCCATGCCAAGTTCGGGGTATTCCAGTACCTCGACTTTCTTGATGCAATCCTGGGCGAGGCGGGCAGCCGGACCACCGATGGAGCCGAGATAGAAACCGCCATGAGCCTTGCACGCCTCGCGCACCGCCCGTGACCGATTGCCCTTGGCGAGCATCACCATGGAGCCGCCGAAGGATTGGAACTGGTCGACATAGCTGTCCATGCGGCCGGCCGTCGTCGGGCCGAAGGAGCCGGAGGCATAGCCTGCGGGCGTTTTCGCCGGGCCGGCGTAATAAACCGGGTGATTCTTCAGATAGTCGGGCATGCCTTCACCGCGTTCGAGACGCTCGCGGATCTTGGCATGCGCCAGATCGCGGGCGACGATGATGGTGCCGGTCAGCGACAGCCGGGTCTTGACCGGATGCTTCGACAGCTCCGCCAGGATGTCGGCCATCGGCCGGTTGAGGTCGATGCGGACCATCGATTCGGAAAGCTTGGCCTCGTCGATCTCGGGCATGTACTTCGACGGATCTGTTTCGAGCTGTTCGATGAAGATGCCGTCGCGGGTTATCCGGCCCTTGGCCTGGCGGTCGGCGGAACAGGAAACGCCGAGCCCGATCGGCAGCGACGCGCCGTGGCGGGGCAGGCGGATGACACGAACGTCGTGGCAGAAATATTTTCCGCCGAACTGTGCGCCGACACCGAGGCTCTGCGTCAGCTTGTGAATTTCCTTTTCCATTTCGATATCCCGGAAGGCATGCCCGTTTTCGGAGCCCTCCGTGGGAAGACAGTCCAGATAACGCGTCGAAGCGAGTTTGACCGTCTTCAGGTTCATCTCGGCCGACGTGCCGCCGATGACGATGGCAAGATGATAGGGGGGACAGGCTGCCGTCCCGAGCGTCAGGATCTTTTCCTTCAGGAACGCCAGCATGCGGTCGTGGGTCAAAAGAGACGGAGTGCCCTGAAACAGGAACGTCTTGTTGGCCGAGCCGCCGCCCTTGGCAACGAAGAGGAAGTCATAGGCGTCGGTGCCTTCCTCATAGATATCGATCTGAGCCGGCAGATTGTTCTTGGTGTTCTTTTCCTCGAACATCTTGATCGGGGCGAGCTGCGAGTAGCGCAGGTTCTTTTTCTCGTAGGCATCGAGCACGCCCTTGGCGAGCGCTGCGCTGTCGCCGCCCTCGGTCCAGACGCGACGGCCCTTCTTGCCCATGATGATCGCGGTGCCGGTGTCTTGGCACATGGGCAGGATCCCGCCGGCGGCGATATTGGCATTCTTCAGAAGATCGTAAGCGACGAAGCGATCGTTGTCGGTTGCTTCCGGATCGTCGAGGATCGAGGCCAGCTGCTGCAGATGGCCGGGCCGCAGGAGATGATTGATGTCGGCAAAGGCGGTTTCGGCAAGCAGTCGGATGCCTTCGGGTTCGACGGTCAGGATCTCCTGGCCCTTGAACGTATCGACGGAAACATAGTCGCTGCTGATTTTGCGATAGGGGGTGGCGTCTTCGCCGAGGGGGAAGAGATCGTCAGCCATGCGGGGGACCTTTCAATGCCTGGATGTGGCGGAAGCAAATGCTGCCAACGGTCTAAATCCGGCGATCCCCAAATGCAATTGCCGTGAGGTCGCTGCGCGGGCGGCCGTATTTGCTGATCGATTGGAAGGGCCTGCGGATTTCAAGGCTCTGATTGTCAACGTCGCGTAGACAATTGGTGTTCAATCCGCCCTCTTGAGAGAACGCGGTGCAGGGAGCATCTCTGTGTCAAGCGGCCGGGCAAAGATGCTGTAACGGCCTGAGCAGAGGTCGAGATCATGGATATCTCCCACAACCATCATCACCATATTTCGCCGTTGGCGATCACGGCCGTCGCGCTTGTCGCAGGCGTGCTGGCGGCTCATGAGAGCGGTTATCTGCCGCGCGTCTTTCACAAGGAAATCCTGGCTTCGATCAATCCCGCTGATGTCTTGACCGCCGCTGACATGGTGCGCGATCAACCGACAAGCTCGCTGCCGGTTCCCTACAAGACCATTACTGCCAGCGTTCACTAAAAAACTCAGGCCGCCGATGCAGCATCGACCGCCTGAGTATTTTACCCTACCGAAACGAAAAACGGGTCACTTCGGCCCAATCATCGTCTCCGGCCGCACGATGGCGTCGTAGTCTTCCGACGAGACCAGCCCGCTTGCCAGTGCTTCCTCTTTCAGCGTCGTGCCGTTCTTATGCGCCGTCTTGGCGATCTTGGCGGCGTTGTCGTAGCCGATCTTCGGCGCAAGCGCCGTCACCAGCATCAGCGAACGTTCCAGGCCGGCCTTGATGTTGTCTTCGCGGGCCTCGATGCCGACGACGCAATTGTCGGTGAAGGAGACGGCCGCGTCGCCGAGAAGCTGTACGGACTGCAGGAAGTTGTAGGCCATCATCGGATTGTAGACATTCAGCTCGAAATGGCCCTGGCTACCGGCGAAGGACAAGGCGGCGTTGTTGCCGAAGACGTGGGCGCAGACCTGGGTCATCGCTTCGCACTGCGTCGGATTGACCTTGCCCGGCATGATGGACGAGCCGGGTTCGTTTTCCGGCAGGGACAGTTCGCCAAGGCCCGAGCGCGGGCCTGAGCCGAGCAGGCGGATGTCGTTGGCGATCTTGAAGAGGGCGGCTGCGGCGGCATTGATGGCGCCGTGGCTGAAGACCATGGAATCATGCGACGCCAGCGCTTCGAATTTGTTCGGCGCGGTGACGAAGGGCAGGGCGGTGATCCTGGCGATCTCCTGCGCGACCTTCTCGTCAAAGCCAACGGGCGCATTGAGGCCGGTGCCAACGGCCGTACCGCCCTGGGCGAGTTCGCACAGGCCCGGCAGTGTCAGTTCGATACGCTTGATGGCTGAGGCGACCTGTGCCGCGTAACCGGAGAATTCCTGGCCGAGTGTGAGCGGCGTCGCATCCTGCGTATGGGTGCGGCCGATCTTGATGATGTGGGAAAATTCGGCAACCTTTTTTTCAAGCGCTGCGTGCAGATGTCGAAGAGCAGGGAGCAGATGATGCACGATCTGCTCGGCGCAGGCGATATGCATCGCCGTCGGATAGGTATCGTTCGACGACTGGCTCATATTGACGTGGTCGTTCGGATGAACCGGCTTCTTCGAGCCCATGACGCCGCCGAGCATTTCGATTGCCCGATTCGAGATCACCTCGTTGGCATTCATGTTGGACTGCGTTCCGGAACCAGTCTGCCAGACGACCAGCGGAAAATGGTCGTTCAGCTTGCCGTCGATGACTTCCTGAGCCGCTTCGACGATCACTTTACCGAGAGCAGGATCGAGCTGGCCAAGTTCCATATTGGCGCGGGCGGCCGCTTGCTTGACAATGCCAAGTGCACGAACGATCGACAGCGGCTGCTTTTCCCAACCGATCTTGAAGTTGCCAAGCGAACGCTGCGCCTGCGCACCCCAATAACGGTCGCTTGCCACTTCGATCGGGCCAAAAGTGTCGGTTTCGGTGCGGGTGGAGGTCATGATCGCTGATCCTGCGTTTCCATTGGACAGAAGATGCCTGCCATATAAGTCCAAACGGTGTGCAAGAAAACAGCCAATGGCGATTTCATGATCTAGGTTGTCATGTTTTCAGGCGGACAGCTTTGGCCGTGTTCTTTTTAACACGCTCGCCAGATATTCTTCAGAGGTTGCTTATACCTCCTCAAAAACAACAGGAAGATCGAGTAAAAAATTAACCAATAATTTCATAATTTTGTGTGAACTCACCGGCGAAGAGCGCCTCTGGTATGTCACATT
>JAGWJK010000366.1 GCA_028865845.1 Rhizobiaceae bacterium | reverse complement strand
ACGCAAACTGAAGCTGATGGCGAAGGGGATTGCTGCCGGCTCGGAGGATGAAATCGCCGACACCGTCCGCCTGGAAGATACCAAGGTTGAAGCCGCCAAGCTCGCGGTCGCCAAGCTCTCGACCGAACTCGATTTTGCCCGCAAAGGCGTCTATGTCGGCGCCGAGCTTCAGTCACTGCAAAATCTTCAACTGGAGATCCGCACGCGCAAGGCCGATCTTCTGCAGATCAAGATGCAGCTCGCGACGATGCAGTCGAAGGAGGCGGAACTCAACAGCCTCGTGATGACCGAATCGCAGCGCATCGACAGGCTTGCCCGCGCCGATATCCGCATCCCGCCGTCAAACATCCTGTATAAGCCGGTGGCGGCGTCGGGCCGCGAAGTCACGGCCGGCGATACGCTGGCGGAAACGCTGGATTGCCATCAGGCCTTCATCGTTGCGATTTTCTCGGAGCGGCAGGCGCAGGCTCTGGCGGTCGGCTCCAAGGTTCAGGTCAATGCCGAGGATTGGGGACAGCCGGTCGATGGCGTCGTCGAGCGGTTGATTCCGCGCACGACCGAGAGAGTCGATCTCGACTACGCCGTACCCTTTCCGCCAACGGAGCGGCGCGAGCTTTACGCCTATATCCGGCTCACCGAATTTGCGCGGTCCGCCGTCCAGAGCAAGCAATTCTGCTCGGTAGGCACTTGGGTCGACGTGACGATGCCGCATGAATGGGTTCAGAGGACGGAAGACTATATTCGCGAGGCATCGACATCGCTCGTCGGTATCGCGCAGGCATCGGCCGCGCAATGGCCGGCAGCCCAGGCCGGCTTAAGCGGCATGGTTCGGCAGTCCGCCGAACAACTGGGGTTGACAGCCTTCGAAGATCAGCACGGCAAGAACCAGCAGGATGGGCTGCCTCTCGGCGATCACATTCAACTTGGTCGTGCGGATGAGAATGCTGCCGATCTATTGAACGCTCGGATGGGAATTCCGCCCCGCAAGGGCTGAAGACCGCACGGCCGGAGATTGCCGACTTTACCCACATCGACCCGTCTTTGACGGATTCGGCGGCCGCGGATAAGCGGCCACCGAAGCATGCCCGAATCGCGTCAATCGAACCCAGGACAGAGAAGGGCAGGGACCATGTTTTTCAGCTCCGATGATGATCTCTTTGACGTCCTCACCTTCGATGTCGTCATTGCCGCCTGCGCAATTCTCTTCGCCTTGCTTGCCGACCCGAAACGGACATTCGACAGGGTCGCGTTCAGCTTGCTGATGCTTTCGTCTCTCGGGCTTTACATCTCATGGCGAGCCCTCGACACGCTTCCTCCCTTCGATCTCTCTGCTGACGTGCTCTGGAATTATCTCTACTTCCTCTTCGAGGCGATATCGGTCCTCTACGCCATCGGGTCGGTCGTGATCCTGCTGCGAACGACGGACTGGTCCGCCGATGCGGATCGTGGCGAACGGGAACTCGCCGCTGCCGAACATGTCCCGTCTGTCGACGTCTTCATCTGCACCTACAACGAACCGCTCAACATCCTGGAAAAGTCGGTGATATCAGCCCAGGCGCTGAACTATCGCAAATTGCGGGTCTTTGTCTGCGACGACACCCGGAGGCCGGAAATCCGCGCCTATTGCGAGCGGATCGGGGTGAATTACGTGACGCGGCCCGACAACAAGCATGCCAAGGCCGGGAACCTCAACAATGCCTTGAACCATACCAACGCCCTTGCCGAGGTTTCGGATTTCATCATGGTTCTCGATGCCGATTTTGCCCCGCAGGCGAATTTTCTCAATCGCGTCATCGGCCTCTTTTGGGATCGCAAGGTTGCCGTCGTGCAGACGCCGCAGTTCTATTTCAACAGCGATCCGATCCAGCACAATCTCGGCATAAGACGCTCTTTCGTCGACGATCAGCGGGTCTTCTTCGACACTTTCCAGCCGGCAAAGGATGCGGTCGGCTGCGCCTTCTGCGTCGGCACGAGCTTTGTCGTGCGCCGCGAAGCGGTCAACGAAATCGGCGGTTTTCCGCATGATGCGCTGTCCGAGGACATGCTCTTGACCTATCGGCTGATGGAGCGGGGCTATGTGACGCGCTGGCTGAACGAGAAGCTGAGCGTCGGGCTCTCGGCGGAAGGCATTCCCGAATATATCACCCAGAGAACCCGCTGGTGCCTGGGCACGATCCAGATCGGATTGCTGCGCAACGGGCCGCTTTGGCGCGGCAACTTCACGCTGACACAGCGGTTGCATTATCTGCACGGACTGTTTTGCTGGCTGTCGAAGCCGTTCATCCTTTGCCTGTTGCTTGCGCCCTCCATCTATTGGCTGACCGGCGTGTCTGCGCTGCAGGCCGACGAGTTGCTGTTCATGAAATACGGGCTGAGTTCCCTATTCATCTTCTGGGCCTATTCGACATGGATTTCCGAAGGGCGCACGCTGCCGCTGTTCACCGAGGTTACCCACGCGTTGACGGCCGTGCCCATTACCATCGGCCTGTTCCAGGCGATCCGCAAACCGTTCGGCCGGCCTTTCAAGGTGACCGAGAAGGGCGGCGACAGATCGACGATTCGTATTCACCGGCCGACCGCATTGTTCTTCGGCTTCGTTGCGGCGATGTCCGCCTTCTCGGTCATCAGGGCAGTCTACGATTGGGATGCACCGTCCGAGTTTTCGGCCCGTGAATGCCTCAATCTCGTCTGGTCCTCGGTCGCCATGCTGATTGCGTTCACCAGCCTGATTTGCTGCATCGAGCTTCCAAGGTTCGGCCAGGAAGAGCCTATCGAGATGACGATTCCGGCGAAACATCGAGCCAACGGGCGGGTCGAGGACGTCACGATATCAGCCCTGTCCACGGAGGGTGCGACCGTGCCTGGATTGACCGTCAACGGTGCGGAGGACGAGGCGGTGTTCATTCCCGAGGTTGGCTGGGTTCAGATAGGCCCGAGCCCCACGCCATCCGTCACGCAATTGTCCTTGTCGCCGACGCCGGATCAGCACAACGCCATTCTGAGGCTTCTCTTCAGGACCGCCCCGGACAATGTCGCGGAAAAGGGCGATCTCAGGCGATCGGTGCACATGCTTCTCTCGCGGGCGTTCTCATGAGCGCCACCGAGAGAAAGGAAGTCGGATGATCGCTTTGTCGCGAAGGGCTCTGGTGTTCGGCGCGCTTTTTGCCGGTTGCATCCCCGGCGCGTGGGCCGCTGGCGACGATGCGCATGCAGGGCTTGCCGCCAAGCTCTGCGACGGCCTGGTTGCGCGCATGATCGGTGACCCGGCGCAGCCCTTCATCTTCCGCAGCTTCGAGCCCTTCGACGAGAGCTCGCCACTCCATCCGGCGCTGGAGAATACCGGTTTCACCTACGACAACGCGCTGGCGATCATGGCGCTTTATGCCTGTGGACGAAAATCAGAGGCGAAGCGTGTCGCCGATGCGCTCATCCTCGCCGTAGACACGGACCGCTATTATCATGACGGCCGGCTGCGGAATGCCTATCGCTCCGGCGTCGTCATCGCGGGCACGAACGGCATGCTGCTGCCGGGTTATTGGAGCACTGCCGACAATGCGTGGGCGGAGGATGGATATCAGGTCGGGAGCGCGACGGGCAGCACGGCCTGGGGTGCGCTGGCGCTGCTTGCCGCCTACGACGAGACGAGCGATCCCGTCTATCGCGATGTTGCGCGCGCGATCATGGCGTGGATCGATCGGGACACTGCGGACCCCGACAGGCCCGGTTATTTCGGTGGCTTCTTCGGGGGAGAGCCAACTCCAGACCGCATGACGTGGAAATCCACGGAGCATAATCTCGATGTTTACGCCGCAAACCGCTGGCTTGCGAGCCTGGACCCCGGCGGCGAGTGGAAACGCCGTGCCGAGGTCGCACGCTCGTTCCTGGACGCCATGTGGAACCAGGAAACGGGTCACTTCCATATCGGCAGCGTGCCGGGCAGCAATCAGCCGAACACCAGCACATCCGGCCTCGATTCCGAACTCTGGCCGTTGATCGCCGTGCCGGCCTATGCCGACAAGGCAGGCCGCGTTCTGGAGTGGACCGAACGCAATCATGGCGTCGCCGGTGGCTTCGATTTCAACGACGATCGCGACGGCATCTGGCTCGAAGGCACCGCACAAGCCGCGCTCGTCTATCGTCTCGCCGGTCGAGACGACAAGGCGGGGCCGCTGTTCGATACGATCTTAGCGCAGATCGCGCCGGATGGTCTTATCTACGCCACCGACAAGCAGCAGCTTTCCACTGGCCTTCAGGTCGGTCCGACCTCTCAGCCGGGCGATTTCAAATATTATCGTCTCCCTCACATTGGGGCGACCGCCTGGGCAGTGCTTGCGGCGCTGAAACACAATCCTTTCGTCGGCAAGGCGGCCCAATCGCAACTGCCTCTCTGATCTCAATCATTTGGACATCAACTTCCGCTGAGGACGGCCGAGAGGGATGGACGCCGGTTGATCGGGAGAATACCAAGAAACTGGTTTCAGTCCCGTCATTCGTTACGATATGGCGGCACTTCAATTTGGTGATCATCAATAATGACCATAGTCATATCGCGCCGGTCCATGCTGGTCGGATTGGCGACCTTGGCCTTGCCTTGGAAAGCTCAGGCAGAAGAGCTTTCTGTAGATAGCGCGGAGGGACCGATCAAGGTCACTCGATTTGCAGCGGCCGACAGTGCGCCACGTCCGGCGGTGCTCATCCTGCATGGCAGCGGCGGAACCGAGCTTAATCCCAAAGTCTACACGGATCATGCGGAAGCGATCGCCGGGATCGGCATCGATGCCTATCTCGTCTATTACTACACCGCCGCCGATCATTCGTTTCTCAGTGATAAGGCACATACGGTGCGGGATCATCGGGCCTACAATCTTGGCCGTTTTGCCGCCTGGGCTACTCGAACGTCCGATGCCGTCGCTTTCGTCAAGGGGAAGGCTGGCTCGTCGGGTCGCGTAGGCCTTCTCGGTGTCTCGCTCGGGGGCTATATCGCGGCTGAGGCAGCGGCTCAGGATGACAGGATTTCGGCGCTCGTTATCTTCTATGCCGGCATGCCGCCGGGCCTTCGCGGCAATGTCAGGCACATGCCGCCCTTGCTCGCTTTCCACGGCGACGCGGATCGTCTCGTGCCACTATCCGAAGGCAGGACATTGGTGCAGCTTGCTCAAAATGCCGGCGCTCAGGCTGATCTCGTCGTCTATCCCGGCAAGAGGCACGGGTTCGATTTCAAGGAAAACGATCCCGATGCGCTCGATGCCATGAACCGCACCAAGGCCTTCCTGACCAAGACGCTTCTGTAACTCGCGCCGGGATCACCGGGCCACCATCACGGCGGCCGTGCCGGGATTTCGTATGGCGGCCACCAGCTGATCGGCGAGAAGCGAGGCAGCAGCGGAAAGGTTCGTTGCCCGGTGAAGGCAGATATCGGCCGCCGGCAGCGGCGGCATGCCGTCGCGGTCGGACAAGGGGCGAAGCCGGCGCGGGAACGTACCGGATTTTAC
>JAGWJK010000365.1 GCA_028865845.1 Rhizobiaceae bacterium | reverse complement strand
CTTGAGCATCCCGATGGCGGCGAAGTCCTGGTCAACGGCCAGGCTTGCGAGAGCCTGTCGGACGAGAAGCGCACCGCGGTTCGCCGCAGCGATATCGGCTTCGTCTACCAGTTCCATCATCTGCTGCCGGAATTTTCCGCCTTGGAAAATATCATGATGCCGCAGCTGATTTCCGGCCTCTCCCGAAAGGAGGCGGCCGTTCGCGCCACCCAGCTTCTCGACTACATGCGCATCGGCCACCGCGCCGATCACCGTCCGGCGGAACTGTCGGGCGGCGAGCAGCAGCGCGTCGCGATTGCCCGTGCCGTCGCCAATGCGCCGCTGGTGCTGCTTGCGGACGAACCGACCGGCAATCTCGACCCCGATACAGCCCATTACGTCTTCGATGCCCTCGAGGCGCTCGTGCGTCAATCGGGCCTCGCAGCGCTGATCGCCACTCACAATCACGATCTCGCCGCCCGCATGGACCGCCGGGTGACCATCAACGACGGCAAGGTTGTTGAGTTCTGATCGCCTGCCTTTTCCTCAGGGAACGATCAGGCCGCCGCGATAATCAAGCTCATACGCCTTGCAGCCGTTTACCAGAATGACTTCATGGCCGATGAAATGGTCGCAGGCGCCAGTGCTGCGGTCGACATAACGGCCGAAGGCATGCTCGAATTCGAAGCCGCCGAGAAATCGTTTCTCATCAAGATAGAGCCGCATCAGCGCTGACTTGATGATCATGCCGGCGGCTTTCGCGTCGATCAGGTCCGGTTCGGCAATCCGTCCGAAATAGTTCATTGCCCAGACCGGCTCGTCATCGAGCCAGACGAGCTCCTGCCCAGCAAAATTCGTCCCGCCGAAATAGCTGTCGAGGCAGCGCCAGCGGCCGCTCCGGTAGCCAAGGTCGTGCGAGCCGCTGCGGCAGGACGGCAGGGCTTGCCCGTCGCCGACATAGGTCTCGGCCTTTGCAGCCACAATGAAATCATTCAACTCGGCGAGGTCGGGCATGCTGGGCTCCTTCATAGGACGCAGAAGGATGCCATGTATGCCTCAGTCTGTAAAGAACATATAGTGAACATTCGGTCTCGAGACGACTGCGCATGCTCGTCATTTCAACGCCAAACCAACCTCTATGAAATTTATTGATGCATCTATTGACTCTCGAACAAAAATGGAACAAATAAGAAACATAACGAGTAAGGAGCGCGTAAATGACCGATACCCTTCGTGACGTTGCAGCATTCACCTCCATCATCATGTTCGTTGCCAGCTTTTCGCTCATCATGATGGCAATGTAGATTTTATCGTCACGGGAGCTCCGAAGCACCCGTGATCCACAGGACAACTTCTGGACTTTATCGTCCGCTATGCCGACAATGCAGCCGACTGATTCAGGCATGCGGAAAGGCATAAGATGGCGGATATGGGCAGCAGCGGTGCAACGGGTGCGCCGGTCGGTGACACGCCGGAATTCGTGCATCTTCGGGTTCATTCTGCCTATTCTCTTCTGGAAGGCGCCTTGCCGCTGAAGAAGATCCTGGCGAAGGCGGCTGGCGACAACCAGCCAGCCATCGCGATCACAGACACCAACAATCTCTTCGTGGCCCTGGAGTTTTCTCAGAAGGCCATGGATGAGGGCTTGCAGCCGATCATCGGTTGCCAGGTTTCGATCGACATGGAAGACAGTGTCGAGGGCGAAAAGCGCGGGGGCCAGCAAGCCCTTGCCAAGATGCCCTCGATCGTCCTGCTTGCCGCCACCGAGCGTGGCTACGAACGGCTGGTCGACCTCGTCAGCCGCGCCTATCTCGGCGGCGAGGGCAATCAGGCTATTCACATCACCGCCTCCTGGCTGGAAGAGATCGGCACGGACGGCATGATCGCGCTCACGGGCTCGCTGAGTGGCCCGGTCGACATGGCGCTGAAGGAAGGCCACGCGCCGCAGGCCCTGTCGCGGCTGCTGACGTTGAAGCGGCTGTTCGGCGATCGGCTTTATGTCGAGTTGCAGCGCCACGGCACCTATGATCGCCGTCACGAGCAGAAGATGATCGCGCTCGCCTATGAGCACGAGCTGCCGCTGGTCGCGACCAACGAGGCGTTCTTTCCGACGCGCGACGACTACGACGCCCACGATGCGCTGATGGCGGTCGCCCACAATGCCATCGTTTCCGATGACACGCGCTTTCGTCTGACCCCTGATCATTATCTGAAGAGCCGGGCCGACATGGCGAAGCTGTTTGCCAACCTGCCGGAGGCTTTGGCAAATACCGTCGAGATCGCGCAGCGCTGCTCTTTCATCCTGAAGACGCGCAAGCCCATCCTGCCGCGCTTCACCGGTGCGAGCGCCGACCCGGAAGAGGCGGAGCGCGCCGAGGCGGCCGAGCTGCGGGCCCAGGCCGTCGAAGGGTTGGACAGGCGTCTCGCCTCGCTCGGCATGGCTCCGGGTTACGTGGAAAAGGACTATCGCGATCGGCTGGAGTTCGAGCTCAGCGTCATCGAGCGCATGAAGTTTCCGGGCTACTTCCTGATCGTTGCGGACTTCATCAAATGGGCCAAGCAACATGATATTCCTGTCGGTCCGGGCCGCGGTTCGGGTGCGGGTTCGCTGGTTGCTTATGCGCTGACGATCACCGACGTCGATCCCCTGCGTTTCTCGCTGCTGTTCGAACGCTTCCTCAATCCCGAACGCGTCTCGATGCCGGACTTCGATATCGACTTCTGCCAGGACCGTCGCGAAGAAGTGATCCGCTACGTCCAGGCCAAGTACGGCCGCGAGCAGGTGGCGCAGATCATCACCTTCGGTTCGCTGCAGGCGCGCGCCGCTCTGCGCGACGTCGGCCGCGTGCTTGAAATGCCCTATGGCCAGGTCGACAAGATCTGCAAGCTGGTGCCGAACAATCCGGCCGCCCCGACGCCGCTGCACCAGGCGATCAAGGAAGAGCCGCGCCTGCAGGAAGAGGCGGACAAGGAGCCGGTAGTTGCTCGCCTGCTCGATATCGCGCAAAAGATCGAAGGCCTCTATCGCCACGCCTCGACCCACGCCGCCGGCATCGTCATCGGCGACCGGCCTTTGTCGAAGCTGGTGCCGATGTATCGCGATCCGCGCTCCGACATGCCGGTCACCCAGTTCAACATGAAATGGGTCGAGCAGGCCGGTTTGGTGAAGTTCGACTTCCTTGGCTTGAAGACGCTGACCGTCCTGAAGACAGCCGTCGATTTCGTCGCCAAGCGCGGCATCTCGGTCGATCTCGCCAGCATCCCGCTCGACGACAAGAAGACCTACGACATGCTCTCGCGCGGCGAGACGGTCGGTGTGTTCCAGGTGGAAAGTGCGGGCATGCGCAAGGCGCTGATCGGCATGCGCCCGGACTGTATCGAGGACATCATCGCGCTGGTGGCGCTCTATCGCCCAGGCCCGATGGAAAACATCCCGGTCTATAACGCCCGTAAGCACGGCGAGGAAGAAATCGAATCGATCCATCCGAAGATCGATTACCTGCTGAAGGAAACGCAGGGCGTTATCGTCTACCAGGAACAGGTGATGCAGGTCGCCCAGGTTCTGTCGGGCTATTCGCTCGGAGAGGCCGATCTTCTGCGCCGCGCCATGGGTAAGAAGATCAAGGCTGAGATGGATCAGCAGCGCGAGCGCTTCGTCGATGGCGCCATCAAGAATGGTGTGACCAAGGGGCAGTCGGACGTCATCTTCGACCTGCTCGCCAAGTTCGCAAACTACGGCTTCAACAAGTCGCACGCCGCCGCCTACGCCATCGTCTCCTACCAGACCGCCTATATGAAGGCGCATTATCCGGTGGAGTTCCTGGCTGCCTCGATGACGCTCGATATGGCGAACACCGAAAAGGTCAACGACTTCCGCCAGGACGCCAAGCGCCTCGGCATCGAGGTCATCGCGCCGTCGGTCCAGACTTCGTTCCGCCATTTCGAAACCGGCGAAAACCGCATCTACTATGCGCTAGCCGCCATTAAGGGCGTTGGCGAGTCCGCTGTCGAGCATATCGTCGAGGTCCGCGGCGACCAGCCGTTTGCGAGCATCGAGGATTTCTGCCTGCGCATCGATCCGAAGCAGATCAACCGGCGCGTTCTGGAAAGTCTGATCGCCGCCGGTGCCTTCGATTGCTTCGATATCGATCGCGCGCAGCTGATCGGCGGCCTGGATCGGCTGATGGGCTACGCGCAGGTGGCGCAGGAAAACAAGCGCAGCGGCCAGCACGACATGTTCGGCAGCGCGGCATCAGGCCCTGAGAAGATTTCGTTCCCGCCGTTCACCCCGTGGCTTGCCTCCGAGCGGTTGCTGCGCGAGTTCCAGGTCCTCGGCTTTTATCTGACCGCTCATCCGCTCGACACCTACAAGGGCGTGCTCAACAAGATGCGCGTGCAGACCTTTGCCGATTTCTCGACCGCGGTAAAGCAGGGCGCGAGCAACGGCCGCCTGGCCGGGACGGTTATCTCCAAGCAGGAGCGCAAGACCCGAACCGGCAACAAGATGGGCATCTTCGTCTTCTCCGATGCCTCGGGCCAGTTCGAAGCCGTGCTTTTCTCGGAAGTGCTCAACCAGTATCGCGATGTCCTCGAGGTCGGCAAATCCTTCGTCATCACCGCTCAGGCGGACGAGCGCCCGGAAGGCATCAGTCTGCGCCTGCAGACGGCGCAGTCGCTGGAGGAGAAGTCGCTGCAGATGCAGAAGGCGTTGCGAGTCTATGTCCGTAATTCCGGCCCGCTGAAGGCGGTCGCCGCGCATCTCAATGCCAAGGGCGACGGCCTTGTCTCCTTCATCGTCATCAAGGATGACGGCAAGCGCGAGGTGGAAGTGGCGTTGGCGGACAAATACCGCATCACGCCGGAAATCGCCGCCGCACTGCGCACGGCGCCGGGTGTGATCGATGTGGAGCTGGTCTAACGCCGGGATGGCCGCGCAATCACGGCTTTAACCCTTCTTTTCAAGCGCGCCGTTGTCGGTAATGGTAATGAAATCGGTCTCGTTGCCGGTTTCCGGGCCGACGCCGGTGTCGGAGATCGTCAGCGAAGATCCCGCCGTCAGCAGGTCTTCTATTTTGTGCCTGACGTCTTCGGATATGGTGATGCGATCGAGCGCCCGATCGGCGGCATCGAGCGATTGCGATTGCTCCTCGCTGGTGATGCCATAGCGTTTCTTCGCTTCCTTGGAGAGATCGTCTTCCAGCGTCATCCCGAACCACTCGGCCTTGCCGTTGACCTTGTCGACCGAGTGCGCGGTGAAGAAATGGGTGCCGAGCGCTTCCTGTGGTTCGGCGATCACCGCCGGCGCCTCGAACAGCGGCTTGAAGTTCTGCCGCACCATGATTTCGCCATTCGGCGGCTCGCCCTTGCCGGCGACGTCGTAGACGGCCTTCATCAGCGCCGGGCTGACGAGGCCGCCCGATGTCGTGATGTTGTGCGCTTTCTTGAAGTCCTCGATGGCCTGCACCGTGGTCGGGCCGAGCATGCCGTCGGGCGTGCCGGTCGCAAAGCCCATGTCGTTCAATAG
>JAGWJK010000364.1 GCA_028865845.1 Rhizobiaceae bacterium | reverse complement strand
TGCCGATTCCTGGCGGCCTATCCGGATCTCTCCGTCGATCTCGACGAGAGACCGAGCAAGCATATTGCCCTGGCAATTGCCGAGGGACGTGCCGACCTCGGCATCGTCGCTGACGTTGCCGATCTGACGGCGTTAGAGACATACCTCTTGACGGAAGACCAGCTTGTCGTCGTTGCCAACAGGACGCATCGGATAGCCGCCCTTAAAGCCGTTACTTTCGGAGACATCGTCAGAGAGCCGTTCGTCGGGTTGGCGGATGCCGCACTAGAAATCCATCTCGGAGAACAGGCATCTCGTTTGGGCTGCCAGATGCACTACCGCGTTCTCATGAGAAACGTCGAGGACGTCGGCATGCTCGTCGAGGCGGGCGTCGGCCTCGCGATCCTGTCCGAAGCTTCGGCAGCGGGGCTCGATCGTCCCGGCCTTGCAATCTTGCCGTTATCGGAACCATGGGCTTTGCGGCGGTTATATCTGTGCGCGCGCAATTTTTCGGCGCTGACCCCGCATGCCGCTTTGCTTACCCAATACCTGATGGTGACCGGCGGCGTTTGAAAAATTCGCGCTGTCAATCAGTTCAAAAGTGACCACCGGCCCTGCGGTCGGTGGTTGTCCTGCCGGAAGCGATATTGGGGCTTCACTTGCCTTTCTTGCCGGTTGGTGCCGGGCTGCTCGCCTGCTTCACTTGAAAGCCCTGTTGAGGCTGTGCGGCGCTGGCCGCTTTATCCTTCTTGGGTTTTCGCGTTTCGCGATTTCCCCTTATTTGACCCTTTGCCATTATAGGCTCCCTGGTTTTGGCCGCCGACAATTGAAAGCGGCTACTCCCGTAGTGGCTGCCTGAGTGCGAGGAAAAGCAAGGTGTTTATTTTTTCGCGGACACATTGAAAGGGGAAAATCGACAATGGCCCACTCAATCGCCGTCTCCCCCGCACCGTATTCCTCCCAACATCAGACCCTTTCTCACCACTGATGTTGTTTGCCTGCCGAACCGGTGGTAAGCCAGCCATGAAAAACAGCCGGAGTTTATTCTTCCATGACCCTGCCGATCCGCATTGCCCCCTCCATCCTTGCTGCCGATTTCGCCAGGCTTGGCCAAGAGGTGCGGGATGTCACCGAAGCAGGCGCGGACTGGATTCACCTGGATGTCATGGACGGCCATTTCGTGCCGAACATTTCCTTCGGCCCCGATGTCATCAAGTCGCTGCGCGGCTACACCGATGCCGTCTTCGATTGCCACCTGATGATCACCCCGGCCGATCCCTATCTCGAAGCGTTCGCCAAGGCCGGTTGCGATCGCATCACCGTGCATGCCGAGGCTGGTCCGCACCTGCACCGCTCGCTGCAGACCATCCGCCACCTCGGCAAGAACGTTGGTGTCACGCTTAATCCGGCAACGCCGCTGTCGGTGCTGGAAAACGTGCTGGATGATGTCGACCTCATCCTCATCATGTCGGTCAATCCCGGTTTCGGCGGCCAGAAATTTATCCCGGCCATGGCCGACAAGATCGCCAAGGCCCGCGCCATGATCGGCGACCGGCCGATCGAGCTCGAAGTGGATGGCGGCGTGACCGTCGATACCGCTGCGATGGTGACAGCAGCCGGCGCCAACGTTCTCGTTGCCGGCTCGGCGATCTTCAAGGGTGAATCCGTCGACGCCTATCGCCAGACGGTATCGGCCCTTCGCTCCGCGGCAGAAAGCGGACGCGTTGGATCAAACTAATCCGGCTGACACTGTTCTGGCGATCGGACGGCTGAAGACATCTGTCCCGTCTGTTCGGTATCTGCTGCTCGGAGCGCTCTTCTGGGGCATGGTGATGACAGGCTCGGCTTTCGCCTCGCTCTACATGCGCAATGGACTGCTGACGAGCCACCTTCCAGCGCTGGCGGTGGTCTATTTCCTGGGTGGTGCGCTCTCCTGGCCGTTCATGCTGCCGCTCGCGCGACGTCTCGCCCGCAGCAGGCCGTTCGAAACCCGCTTCGCCGCTTACTTCCTCGCTCTGTCGCTCGGCACCGTCGCGATGACGGCATTTCTCTTCGCCATGGATTACCGCTGGTTCTATGCACGCTGGCACGAGCCGTTCGGCACGCTGATCTGGGTGCTCCAGTTCCTGTTCACCAGCGCCAGCGCCGTCTATCAGTTCGCAATCCTCGGCCTTGGCCTGTTCCTACCATTCGGATTTATGTTTTTGGCGGCAACAAGCCTCTATCTGGCCCGGCAGACACGCTGACTCGCCGAAACATCGCACCAAACATTGAGATTAGCGCTCGTCTTTGTTATGGGGGCGCGAGGATTCCTTACGTACTCCTGACAAGAAAGCTTTGAGCCTATGATCCCGCGCTACTCCCGACCGGAAATGGTCGCCATCTGGTCGCCCGAAACCAAGTTCCGCATCTGGTTCGAGATCGAGGCACATGCGTGCGACGCGCTGGCCGAGCTTGGCGTGATCCCGAAATCGGCTGCAGCCACCATCTGGGAAAAAGGCGGCAAGGCGACGTTCGACGTTGCCCGCATCGACGAGATCGAAGCCGTCACCAAGCATGACGTCATCGCCTTCCTGACCCACCTCGCCGAAATCGTTGGCCCCGACGCCCGTTTCGTACACCAGGGCATGACCTCTTCCGACGTACTCGACACCTGCTTCAACGTGCAGCTGGTGCGCGCCACCGATATCCTGCTTGCCGATATCGACAAGCTGCTGGACGCGTTGAAGCGCCGTGCCTTCGAGCACAAGGATACCGTCACGATCGGCCGTTCGCACGGCATCCATGCCGAGCCCACCACTTTCGGTGTCAAGCTGGCGCTGGCCTACGCCGAATTCGAACGCTGCAAGCAGCGCCTGATCGCGGCTCGCGAAGAAGTCGCCACCTGCGCCATTTCCGGCGCCGTGGGCACCTTCGCGAATATCGATCCGCGCGTCGAAGAATATGTCGCCAAGGCGATGGGCCTGAAGGCCGAGCCGGTGTCGACGCAGGTCATCCCGCGCGATCGTCACGCCATGTTCTTCTCGATCCTCGGCGTCGTCGCCTCCTCGATCGAGCGGCTTTCTGTAGAGGTCCGCCACCTGCAGCGCACCGAAGTACTGGAAGCCGAGGAATATTTCTCGCCGGGCCAGAAGGGTTCGTCGGCCATGCCGCATAAGCGCAATCCGGTACTGACCGAAAACCTGACAGGCCTTGCGCGCATGGTTCGCTCCTATGCGATACCGGCGATGGAGAATGTGGCACTCTGGCATGAGCGCGACATTTCGCACTCCTCCGTCGAACGCATGATCGGCCCAGACGCCACCGTAACCCTCGATTTTGCCCTGGCGCGCCTCACCAGCGTCATCGACAAGCTGCTGGTCTATCCTGAGAACATGATGAAGAATTTGAACAAGTTCCGTGGACTTGTTCATTCGCAGCGCGTCCTACTGGCCCTGACACAGGCCGGCGTTTCCCGCGAGGACGCCTATCGCCTGGTCCAGCGCAATGCCATGAAGGTCTGGGAAGAGAACAAGGATTTCCTCGAGGAACTGCTTGCCGATAAGGAAGTGCGCGCAGCTCTGTCGGAAGAGGACATTCGCGAGAAGTTCGACCTCGGCTATCACACCAAGCATGTCGACACGATCTTCAAACGCGCGTTCGGCAACAGCTGATCGCGATCGTCGTCACTACGGGTTTCAGGAGGCGGTGCGGATAACGCGCCGCCTCCTTGTTTTTATCAGGATGCTCCGAAGTGCTCGAAACGATGGCTCAGCCGGACGTCTCCAAACCTCAGTGTTCACCCACCGGCGCGATCAGCTTACGGTAGAGATGCCATGTCGCATGTCCGAGAATGGGCATGGCGACGGCAAGGCCGGCGAAGATCGGGATCGTTCCGACGACGAGAAGTGCCGCAACGATTAATCCCCAGAGCGCCACCGGTCCGGGATTGGCGATCGTCGCCCGCACGCTGGCGTCGATCGCAGCCGCAGCACCGACGTCGCGGTCGAGTAGCAGCGGGAAGGTCACGATCGTCGTTGCGAGAACCGCAAGCGCGAAGATGAAGCCGATCAGGTTGCCCCAGATGATCACGCCAGTACCTTCAGACGTCGTGAAGACATTTGTGAGGAAGGTCGAGAGCGATACCGGCACGTCGTCACCGAAATAAGCGGTATAGATCCCCTGGGCCACCACCAGCCAGACGATGAAGAAGGCAAACAGCATGATGCCGACGGCGATGATCGATGGCAGGGCTGGCGAGAAGCGCACATCGAAGGCGTGCCGCCAGGACGTATCCAGGCCCTGCTCACGCCGCCGGCTGATCTCGTAAAGGCCGATCGCCGCCACCGGGCCGAGCAACGCAAAACCCGACATCAGCGGGAAAAGCAACGGCAAGAGGTTGGCGCCGGAACTCCAGAGCGCCAAGCATACGCCCGCAATCGGGTACATCAGACACAGGAATACATAATGCGATGGTTTCTCGCTGAAGTCGTCCAGCCCCATCTTCAGGGCGTCGACGAGGTCAGCGACGTGGATCTTGCGGACAACCGGGCGGGTGAACACATTGTTGGCGCCGGCCATGACATGGAATGCCGTCATAATGCTCCTCCTCATCTGTAGACTGATACAGGCAGAACATCCCGTTCTCGAAAGTCGCTCTGGCTTTCGGGAGATGCGCTGCCGACCGGCGGCGCGAAATGCCGGGCAGAAGAGGCGCCGACATCATCAATCGCTACCGGCTGTAAGCGACTTTAACAAATTTTGCCGCAATTGTCGCCTTTTCCCTTGACTCCCCGGCCCTTCCTTTCCACATCGGCGCAATCATGAAAGCCTCCGACGCAGATATCCTCATCATCCCCGGTTACACCAATTCCGGCCCCGATCACTGGCAGACCCGCTGGGAGCAAAAGCTTTCGACGGCACGCCGGGTGGAGCAGGCCGAGTGGTCGAAGCCTGTGCGCGAGGATTGGGCTGCCCGTATCGCCGAAGAAGTGAACGCTGCCAATCGGCCCGTCGTGCTGGTGGCGCATTCGCTCGGCGTTCCCTCCGTCATTCACGCAATCCCCGATTTCCGCAACAAGGTTGCCGGCGCGTTCTTCGTGGCGCCGCCCGACGTCGCCAATCCCGGTATCAGGCCGAAACACCTGATGACGTTCGGCCCCTATCCGCGCGATCCTCTCCCTTTTCCGTCGGTCACCATCGCCAGCCGCAACGACCCGTTTGGCAGCTATGAACATGCCGACGATATCGCCAACAGCTGGGGCTCGCTGCTGATCGACGCCGGTGAAGCCGGCCACATCAATGCCGATTCCGGTCACGGTCCGTGGCCGGAAGGAACCATGGTCTTTGCCCAGTTTCTCAGCCGTTTGAAGCCGTAAATCAAAGAGAAAAGGCGTTGCCCCAAGCCGGAGTAACCTCACTAGCCTGTGAAGTAACAGCCGGCTTCATTCCATCGTCAAATAAAAGCCTGTAGAACATAAGAACATACAGGATCGCGATTCTCGCATTGGTCTGCAACCAAAGCCAGAAATCCGAGGAAGGAGGCG
>JAGWJK010000363.1 GCA_028865845.1 Rhizobiaceae bacterium | reverse complement strand
TCCCCCGTCGACCGTGTAACGCGGCGACCAGCCGGTGACCGACCTCGTCTCGCCGATATCCACCTGGAGCGAGCCGAGAAGCCGCTGTGCCGCCGCACGCCGTCCGAGCAAGCCCGCCAACCCCTCGAGCAGGCTCGGTGGCACCGGGAGCAGCAGCGCCCTTCTTCCCATGGCGGCGGACAGCTTGCCGATCAGTTCGCCGATGGAAAGATCGGAACCGTCGCTGATCAGGAATACCCGGTTTGCTACGTCCGGATGCGCAATGCATAGCAGGGTGAAATCGACGAGATTGCCGACGAAGACGAGCGAGCGGCGGTTAGTGACAAGCCCGAAGGGCCAGGGAATGCCCCGTCCCGCCCATCTCAGAAGGCTGGCGAAATTCGCCTTCACGCCCGGTCCATAGATCAGCGGCGGTCGGATGACGATCACCTCCATGTCCGTTTCCTTGCCGATTGCCAGCAGCGCCTGCTCGGCCTCGAGCTTCGACTGGCCGTAAGGATCTTCCGGATGCGGGATGTCGTTTGCGGTGAAGGGACGGCCGGGCAGCGTCGCCTCTCCGTTCACCTTGATGGAGCTCATGAAAATGAAGCGCTTGACGCCGGCCTGTGCGGCCTGCCGCGCAAGCTTGACCGTCGCGTCGACATTGGCGGCGCGGAACGCGGCCAGCGGATCGCTTGATGTCTCGTCCATGACATGGACGCGGGCCGCCAGATGTACGACGGCATCGACGCCGGCAAGCGCCTGCGACCAGTCCGTTCCGCCATCGATCGAACCGATGGTGAAGAAATCCGGCCGCGGCGACCGGCTGACAGGCCGATAGGGCATATTTCGCCGCGCCAGCTCGGCGCAAAGCGCCTGCCCGACAAAACCCGTCGCCCCCGTCACCAGTATCATCGGTCCGTCTTTCCTTTGCGGTTTTCGCGCCATGCTTTGCACGTTCCGCAGGGACGGAACAAGCAAATGCCGGCAAAATTCATCGGCGCCATGATTGTGAACAGATCCATGATATGAGATGCACACCGCGCAAATTCATCATCGGAGCGGGAAAACGGCTTCCGACCCAACGATCTGAGACGATGTCCTACACGATTGCCAAGCGCCTTTTCGATTTTCTTGCCGCTCTCGCCGCAGCCATCGTCTTTTCCATTCCGATCCTGATCGTCGCGCTCGCCGTACGGCTGACCTCGCCCGGCCCCGTTCTCTACTGGTCGGACCGTGTCGGCCGCGGCAACAGGATTTTCCGCATGCCGAAATTCCGCAGCATGCGGGTCGACACGCCGGCGGTTGCCACGCATCTGCTAAAGGACCCCGCCGCCTATCTGACGCCGATCGGCTCCTTCCTGCGCAAATCGAGCCTGGATGAACTGCCGCAGCTGTGGTGCATCCTGACCGGCGAGATGAGCATTGTCGGTCCGCGCCCTGCCCTCTTCAACCAGCACGACCTGATCGCGCTCAGAACCGAATATGGCGTCGACGCGCTCCCGCCGGGCCTGACCGGCTGGGCGCAGGTCAACGGCCGCGACGAACTGCCGATCCCGCAGAAGGTCGCTCTCGACACGGAATATCTGCGCCGGCGCTCGTTCTTCTTCGATCTCAGGATCATCGTGCTCACGGTGCTGAGCGTACTGCGCAGCGACGGCGTCGCGCACTGAAGCGAAGATCTTATTATAAGCTTTTGTTGCTATATCCGACGCGGAACCGGGTCGCTGCCACCAAATTGCCGCATTGCTACCGGCTTGCGACCTTACGGGGCAAGCGGCAGGCTATAATCCTGAACCGGTGGGACGCTTAGGAAGGCGGAGGATAGAATTGGCTCAATCGCAGATGAACAAACCATCAGCCGATCTCCTCCACGGAAATGGCTACGGCGAACTCACACCGGTCATCCTGCCGCAGCGCCTCGTCATCCTCGGCAGCCTGCTGTGGCTGGTGGTCGTGTCGCCACTGGTCTTCGAAAGCGCCGCCTACCGCTACACTGCTCCCTTCCTCGCCCTCATCGCGCTTCATTACTACCGCAAGGCGGCGGTGCGGCCGAAGACCGATTGGCTCGGCTGGCTGTGCATGGGCTGGGGCACCTATGTGCTGGTCCGCTTCGTCGTCACCTTCATCGTGACGCCGGAGCATACGATCGGCGCTTCCGACTGGCTCTATGCCTATCCCTTCTTCTTCCCGATCCTAGGCGTCGCATTCCTGCTCTACGAGCCGGTGCTTGAAAAAATCATCGCCGCGGTTTTCGCCATGGTGCTGATCATGCTGATCGCCACCGAGCATTTTCGCGACGTTTTTGCCGGCGAGACGGTGCGGCCCCTGATCATGAACAACCAGATCCATGGCGCCGTTGCCTGCGGCCTGATCATGATCTTCACCGCCTTCTGGCTGTTGCACTATCTGACCGACAAATCCAGCAACCGCACGATCGCCCGTTTCGCCTATATCGCTTCGCCTCTGATCGCCATTCTCTGTCTTATCGCCATCTACGGCGCCAAGTCGAAAGGCGTCTGGCTGGCGCTCGGCATCACCATGCCGGTACTGGCGCTGGTGACCCTGACCTATATGCATCTGAGGCACGGCCTCGTCGTCATCGTCTGCGCCGCGATGATCCTCGTCGCCGGCGTCTATGCGGTACGGCACAATATCTACAAGACGGCCGGACCGACGGTGGCGTCAACGGTCGACATGATCGAGAAGGTCACCCAAAGCCAGAACCTGAACGACACAATCTCGAACACCATCAGCTCCAACGCCACGCCGTTCGCCATGGACGCCCGGCTGCAGCTTTGGTCGAATGGCTGGGAGCTGTTCTCGTCCGCGCCGATCTTCGGCTGGGGTGGCGAATGGGTCGAGCGCTGGAAACATACGCGTTATGCCGACGTTCAATATACGCTGCTGCACAACGGCTATCTCGAAATGCTGGTGCGCCACGGCCTGTTCGGCGGCATCGTCATGGCGATCATCTTGGGCGCGCTCATCTCCAATGTCTGGCGCGCCCGCAAGGCCGGGCTGATCCCGCGTCCCGCCTGGGACGCCTATGCCGTCAGCCTGTTCTTCTTCGCGCTGACCCTGCTCAGCAATTCCAACAACCGCCTGGCGATCGGCGAGAGCTTCGCGCTGACAAGCTCGGCCTTTGCCATCTGGTGCGGCATGCGCCTGCGGGGAGAACGTCTCGCCCTGCCGAAAGCCGAATAGCAGCCTGCGGCAAACGCCTGACGAGCGCAGATGCCGTTCATCCGCACGCAAGTGCCAATGCCCGGCAGGGTTGATCGCCTGCATGCGAACTGGCGGTTCCGTGCGCGATGTGCTCTATGGAGGCCGCGCAACCCGCCGCCTCGCTGTTCGAGCCTGCCGAAGGCGACGGATCGCTCCCGACATTGAAAGATCTCATGAAGGTTCTGCATTTCTTCAAGACCTACTGGCCCGATACGTTCGGCGGGATCGAGCGGACGATCCATGCGATCGCGACCGGCGTGCAGCCATACGGCATCCAGTCGGACGTGCTTTCCCTGAGCGACAGGCCTAAGGCGAACAGCCTGCCTTTCGATGGTCATGCGGCTCACAAGGCACATCTCGATTTCGAATTCGCCTCCACCGGCTTCTCGCGTGAGGTCTTCGGCCGGTTCCGCGAGCTGAGCAGGCAGGCGGATATCATCCATTTTCACTTTCCCTGGCCGCTCATGGATATCGTCCACCTGACATCGGGACACGGAAAGCCGACGCTGGTCACCTACCACTCCGACATCGTCAAGCAGAAGACGCTGCTGCGCCTCTACCGCCCCCTGATGTACCGCTTCCTCGGATCGGTCGACCACATCGTCGCGACATCGCCGAACTATCTGCGATCGAGCGAGGTCCTGCAGCGCTTCAGCGCGAAGACGTCGGTTATCCCGCTCGGGCTCGACGAAGCGGGCTATCCCGCGGCCGATGAAGCGACCAAGGCGCGCTGGCGCGCGCGGCTGCCGCAGCGCTTCTTTTTATTCGTCGGCGTGCTCAGATATTACAAGGGCGTGCATATCCTGATCGAGGCTGCGCGGCGCTGCGGGCTCGAGGTTGCCATCGTCGGCGACGGCCCCATGGACGCCGAACTGGAGAAGCAGGCCGAGGGTCTCGGCAACGTCCACTTCCTCGGCGCCCTGCCCGATACGGACAAGACCGCCCTGCTCGAACTCTGCCACGCTTTCGCCTTTCCCTCGCATCTCCGCTCCGAAGCCTTCGGCCTCTCTCTCGTCGAAGCCTCCATGTTCGGCAAGCCAATGATCTCCTGCGAGATCGGCACGGGCACGAGCTATGTGAACATCGACGGAGAAACCGGCATCGTCATCCCGCCGAATGACCCGGCTGCGCTGGCCGAAGCGATGACACGGCTCTGGAACGACGACGCGCTGGCATCAGCCTACGGCGCCAATGCCAACAGCCGCTACAGGGCGAATTTCACCGCGCGGCGTATGGCGGAGGGGTATAGGGCTGCGTATCAGGCTTTGGCGAACGAACGGACAGCGAAATAAGCGGAATATCCGGCTCGCCCCAGACTTTCGGCGAATCAAAACCATCTGCGGCGAAACTGAACGAATTTCCGGAAGATTGGATTTGGCTGGGAAACCTGGATTCGAACCAAGATTGACGGAGTCAGAGTCCGCTGTTCTACCGTTGAACTATTTCCCAACAGCCGCCGGACGAAGCACGTCTCAGCGGGAAAGCTGCGCCTCTATAATGGAATTTGCCGCCGATGCAAACACTTTAACGAGGTCTGCAGCAATTTTTTGAAGCCGGACGCGGCAGCCTTTGAATTGATTTAGGAATGTCGCTGCCTTTGGCAAGCCCATGATCAGTTCGGTGCTGTCAGCGATCGTCGTTCGATGGATTGTCGGGGCCGGGCAGGCATAAAATTTCAATGCGAAGCCCAGGTCTTTCTGACGGAAGACCGTTGCCGGACAGGCTCGGGTAGGCCGCAAAATGCGCCCTGCCCCACCACCCGCCGTGACAGCGCGCCCGCTTTATCGGCAGGCCTCAAGGCCAAGCAGCTCCTCGCTCAGCGTCCAGAGCCGATCGGCCGTGTCCGGATCGATGGCATAAGGCATGACGCCGACGGTTTGGGTCGAATCACCAAGGCTCCATTCGCGGATATCCTCTTCGCGCACCGGCCGCGCCACCTCGACATTCTCGCAATAGACGCCACCCATGCCGTCGAGTTGCGGGCTGACGGCGCACCAAACCTGCGTCGCCGCGCCCTGCTCAACCGTCTTCAGCGCGCGCGAAGGGTCGATGATCGCCTCGCCCTTTTCATCGAGGACACCGGCTTGGCGAAGCTCTTCGGCGGAAAACTCCCGCTTGAGATCGGTGCTGACGATGGCGCCCGGGTGCAGCGAGAACGCCCGCACACCCTGCCGGGCACCACGCGCATCCAACGCCAGCGCAAAGAGGATATTGGCGGTCTTCGACTGACCGTAGGCACCGAAGCGATGATAGTCGCGGCGATGATAGTTGGGATCGTCGAAAATGATTGGCGAGTAACGGTGACC
>JAGWJK010000362.1 GCA_028865845.1 Rhizobiaceae bacterium | reverse complement strand
GCGAATATTGGCCCAGTTTTTCAACGAAGCAGCCGGGATGGGCTCGACATTGTTGGTCATGACGATCGACGGCAGGCGCTCGCCGATGATCTCCCAGCAATCATAATCCTTCGAACCGGATAGGATCTTCGTTTGCGCATCGGGGAAGGTCGCCGCCGTACCGGAAGTCTGCCCGACACCGCTTGCCTTGCGGAAATCGTCCAGGATGCGCTCCTGAACCGTGACCGAAAGGCCGATGGTGCGCAGCTGTTCCTTGGCGAGATCGCTTGCCTGGGCATAGGCTGCCCGCGACGACAGGAAGGGCGTGCCGCCCCCGATCGCCAGCGCCATGACGCCGGCGGAATGTTTCAACAGAGAGCGTCTGTTCATTTCCATTTTGGACATCTCAAGTTCTCCAGTGCTGATTGCTGTTCCCTGAGCCCTTTGCGGGCCTGCTTCATTGCCCTGTCGCCTGATATCCGGCCCTTGCCGGATACCTGCGCTCAGTACCGCCCCACGAGGAGGCCACCATCGACGACCAGAACCTGGCCGGTCATGTATCTCGCGCTCCGCGAGGCGAGGAATGCGATCACGTCCGCGATATCCTCGGGCTCGCCGAGCCGGCCCATCGGAATGAACTCTGCCGCCTTCTCCGCGCCTGCCGGGCCAAGCGAATTCTCTTCGGAAAGAAGCTGCGCCGTGCGGATGTAACCAGGTGCAATGCCGTTGACCCGGACGCCATCCTTCGCCAATTCGACGGCAAGCCCGCGCACCAGGCCGACGACGCCGGATTTCGCGGCCGAATAGTGGACGTGTTCGTCCCACCCGTAGGCCACGCCCATGATGGAGGAGAGCGCGATGATGCTGCCTGATCGGCGGGCACGCATGCCGGGGGCTGCGGCCCGGACCAGCCGGAAGATGCCCTTGAGGTCGACATCCATGGTCAGGTCCCATTTGTCGTCGTTGAGCTTGTCCAGCGGCGTGCGATGGGCGATGCCTGCATTGGCGACGATGACGTCGATCTTGCCAAAGCGTGCCACAACGTCCTCGACCAGACTGTTGGCAGCCTCCGTCGAGCGCACGTCGTAACGGCGGAACTCGGCCGAACCGCCGGCAGCGAGAATGTCGCGAACGGTGCACTCGCCCTCGGCCTCAAGAATGTCTGTGACGACGACATGATCGCCGAGCGCGGCGAACGCCTTTGCGGTCGCCTGGCCGATACCGATACCTGCGCCGGTGACGATGACAACGCGCTTTTCTGGATTGTTCATCTGCATCTTCCTTTCAGAGCATCACATCGCCGGAATTGGGTCCGAGCGTTTGGCCGACGAAGAGGCTGGCTGCGGGCGAGGCGAGAAACGCCACGGTCGCGGCGACCTCATCAGGCTCGCCGAAGCGACCGAGCGGCAATTCACGCTTCTTGCGCTCCTGCCATTCTGCGGAAAGCCCCTGGACGAGCGGCGTGTTGATCGGCCCCGGCGCCACGGCGTTGACGCGTACGCCACGGCTCGACACCTCGCGAGCGAGCGACTTCGTCATGCCGATGATGGCTGCCTTCGCGCCGGAATAATGAACGAGCTCGATGCCGCCGATCTGTCCTAGCTGCGAAGCGATATTGATGATGACGCCTTCGCCGCGTGCCAACATCGACGGCAGGACCGCCTTGGTCATCAGAAAGTTGCCGCGGACATGGACTGCAAACATGCGGTCGAAATCCCCGACCTCGAGGTGCTCGAAGGCAGCCTGATGGGCAATGCCAGCGTTGTTGACGAGAAGGGCAACGTCGCCATGGGCGGCCACTGCCGCCGCGTGAACCACGGCCACATCCTCGGGCCGGGCGACATCGCCCGCGACCGCAGTCGCCGCGCCGCCTGCCTCGACGATTTCAGATGCGACGGACAGAGCCCGGTCCTCGGAGAGATCATTGACGAGAACGGCGTAACCATCGGCTGCAAGACGAAGGGCGATGGCGCGGCCGATGCCCGAGCCGGCGCCGGTGACGATTGCGGAGGGCTTCTGCGACATCATGCGTCCTCCTGGATACGGAAACGCTTGGCGCGGCGCACCGACATCCCCATGAGGATCGCGTAGGTGCCGAGCAGTGCGAACGAGAACAGCGTGGTCAGGACACCGAAGGCAAAAACGTTCGGATGCACCTCGACGGAGAAGGTGCCGTAGATCGCCAGGGGCAGTGTCAGTTCACGGCCGGAGGCAAACAGGGTGCGCGAAAATTCGTCATAGGAAAGCGTGAAGGCAAAGAGCATCGCCGAGAGCACGCCTGGGAAGATCAGCGGGAAGGTCACCTTGCGAAAGGTGCGGATGGGCGTCACGCCGAGCGACCACGACGCCTCTTCCATGCTCGGGTCGAAGCGATTGAAGATTGCGAGCATGACCAGGAAGGCGAATGGGAACGTATAGACCACATGCAGAACGAATGCCGTGCTCCACCAATTCCGATCAATGCCGAAGGCATTAGCAACGAGCGCCATGCCGAGACCGACGAGTACTCCGGGCACCATCATGCCGAGGACGATCAGGTAGAAGACCACGCCCGAACCGCGGAACCTGCGGCGGAAAGCCTGGGCAGACATGACGCCGAGCACGGTCGAGACGATCATCGTCATCAATGCCAACGATAGCGAGCGGATCAGCGCCTGATCGATCGGCAATGGCGCGATGCGCGACGGCGGCGTCAGCCCGAAGAGATGGCGATACCAATAGGTCGACCATTCGATGATCGGAAACTGCGGCCCACCCTCCGGACCCGTCTGGAAGGACAGGATCGCGAGAACGACAAGTGGTGCGTAGAGGAAGATAAGAAAAAGGGTCGTATAAACGCCGAGGCCGAGCTTGATGCTGCCGTTATTCATGATCAGAGCTCCTTCCTGAGGTCGACGACCTTGAGCAGGGCGGCGATGACCGCGCCCATGACGATCGTCAGGACCACACCGGCCACGGCGGCAAAGGCCCATTTCAGCGAGCCGACCTGAGTGACGATGATGTTGCCGAGCAGGTTGACCTTGCGTCCGGATAAGGCGGCCGACGTGGCGAATTCGCCGAGGACCATCACGGAAACGAAGATCGCACCGACGACGACGCCCGGCATGGAAAGCGGAAGGATGATTGTGCGGAAGATGCGCCAGAAACCGGCGCCGAGATCCTGTGCGGCCTCGATAACCGAGGCATCTATGCGGCCCATCATGAATGCGATCGGCCCGACCATGAAGACGCAATAAATCTGCGTCATGCCGATGATGACCGACAGCTCCGAAAACAACAGCACCTCGATCGGCTGCTTCACGATACCGAGATTCATCAGGATCATATTGATCGCGCCCTCCGTGCCGAGCATCGGCCGCCACGCGAGCACGCGGATCAGAAAGGATGTCCAGAATGGAATGACGCAGAGAACAAGCAACACCGTCTGCAACGTCTTGTTTTTGATGAGAAGTCCGACGAAGAGTCCCGCCGGATAGCCGACGACGAGCGTCGAGACCAGCACCAGCAGCCAGATGCGGATCGTTGTCCAGAGGGCGCCGAGATAGGTGGCGCTGGTCAGAAAAGTGACCCAGCTCTGAAACGTCAGTGTCGGCTCGATCTTGAAGGTCGTCTGCGTCCAGAAGGAAACATAGACCATCATCAGCATCGGCAGGACGAGAAAGGCGACCATCCAGATCATGCCGGGTGCCAGCAGCCAGAAGGTCGTGTTGGATTTCCGGCGCACGGTTGCGCTTTCCTGCGCCGTGTCTTCGCTCGTCGCAACCATGGTCATCTCTCACGCTCCTTGGATGCGGGGAAAGGGTTCAGAAGGTTCACATCAACCGAAGACAAGGGCATCTTCCTTCTTCCAGACGAGCGCATAGCGGTTCTTTTCAACGAAGGCCGGCGGACGCGCATGGCTAAGGTGGGACTCGACCTCGAAGACGTGGCCGCCATCGAGCGCGAAGAAGGAGTTGACCGCCGCACCCGAATATTCGCTGGCGATGAAATCTCCTTCGATGCGGACCTCGTCAGCCGACAAACTGGCTTCACGGGGGCGGATCGAGACGCGGTCGTAGCGGATGGCATAGGCCGGTTGTGGCGCCTTCCGGCGTGATGCGCTCAAGGGAAACCGGCCGGCAGGGCCGACGAAAGCATCCTCGACCACGCTTCCGCCAAACAGGTTGTAGCAGTTGAGAAAGCGGGCGACGGCCGCGGTCGACGGGCTGTTGTAGACGACGTCCGAAGCGGCAGCCTGTGCGATGCGGCCACGATCGAGAACCAGCACGAGATCGCCCATCGCCAGGGCCTCGGACTCGCTGCCGGTCACATGCAGGAAGGTCACGCCGCAGCGTTCGCGGATAGCCTTGAGTTCGCTTCGCATCCGACCACGCAAATTGGCGTCGAGCGCTCCGAGCGGTTCGTCGAGCAACACCATCTTCGGCTCGGTTACCAGGGTACGTGCGAGCGCGACGCGCTGCCGTTGACCGCCGGAAATCTGGGTGACAGCGCGATCCTCAAAACCCTTGAGGCCGACCAGCGCCAGCATGTCCTGAACCCTTGCTGCCAGGACGCGCGCATCGGTCACCGGATCGACCTTGCGGTTGCGCAGGCCGAAGCCGACGTTTTCGGCAACGGACAGATGCGGAAACAGTGCAAAATTCTGGAAAACGAGCCGATGCCGCGGTCGTGCGGGGCGACACCATCGAGGCGTTTTCCGTGAAAAAGGATCGAACCGGAGTCCGGCTCCTCAAAACCCGCTATGACGCGCAGCAGCGTCGTCTTGCCTGAGCCGCTGGGGCCGAGCAGTGCGATATAGGCGTTGTCGGGCAGAGAGAAATCCACCGCGTCGAGCGCTGGCGCCCCACCATACGACTTGAGGACTTTCTTGAGCTGAAGAACGGTCGACACCGAATTCCTACCAGTTTCAAGGCAAGGACCACCCTTCGGGCAAAGCGCCGCCATCGCCGGAATCGCGTCGATCCGGACATCAGACGTCGGTCTGCATTCGCGCAAAAATTACATGCGCGTCAAAGAGATGTTCCTTGGCGTTTCAATGAGTTCCACCTGCGGCGCTTCTAACGAGCGCCTTGATGATGAAAGCATGGCATAAATGATTTTTGTATTCAATAGACTTTTTTAGAAAGTCGAGCGATCAAGACGACAATCTTGATGAAGCACCAAAAAGGAACAGAGATCCATAACGACCCGTGAGCGCATGACGGCGAAGAAACCCCACGACGAAAGCCGTTTTAAGGCATTCACCGGAAGAAGCTATCTGATTGAATCACATCGGCGGATCTGTCCACCAATGCTTGCCATCACCGACTTCGTCAGCGAAATCGAATTTAAAAACATATTTTGTATTCAATAGTCATTTATTTTTGCGCTATGTTGGCGCTATAAAAGGCGTAAGAGTGAGGCATCGGAACGACGTGAGTCCACTGCATCAGATGACCGAAAACCAGGCGCGTCCGAACGCGCAGAAGCGCTACGAGATCGCGGAGGATGTTCTGCGCAGCAACATCGGCGACAGCACGTTGCCGCCCGGTGTCGTGCTTCTCGAAGGTCCGATCG
>JAGWJK010000361.1 GCA_028865845.1 Rhizobiaceae bacterium | reverse complement strand
TGGCCGGCATGAATGTCGTCGGCGATCTCTTCGGCGCCGGCAAGATGTTCCTGCCGCAGGTGGTGAAGTCGGCCCGTGTCATGAAGCAGGCCGTCGCCGTGCTGCTGCCTTATATGGAAGCGGAAAAGCTTGCAAATGGCGGTACCGACGAACGCGAGTCCGCGGGCAAGATTCTAATGGCGACCGTGAAGGGCGATGTCCATGACATCGGCAAGAACATCGTCGGCGTCGTTCTCGCCTGCAACAACTATGATATTATCGATCTCGGCGTCATGGTGCCGGCAACGAAGATCCTGGAAACGGCGATCGCCGAGAAGGTCGACATCATCGGTCTCTCCGGCCTGATCACGCCGTCCCTGGATGAGATGGTGCATGTTGCGTCGGAAATGGAGCGGCAGGGTTTCGATATCCCGCTTCTGATCGGCGGCGCGACGACCAGCCGCGTGCACACCGCGGTAAAGATCAATCCGCGCTATGAAAAAGGGCAGGCGGTCTATGTCACTGACGCCAGCCGTGCCGTCGGCGTGGTTTCGGCGTTGCTGTCGCCGGACGCCCGGCAGGGGTATGTCGACACCGTGCGTGCCGAATATTCGAAGGTGGCGGCAGCGCATGCCCGCAGCGAGGCGGAGAAGGTGCGCCTGCCGATCGCACGCGCCCGCGAGAATGCCCATAAGATCGATTGGGCGGGCTATCAGCCCGTGGCACCGCAATTTTTCGGCACCAAGGTATTCGAGACCTATGATCTCGCCGAGCTTGCCGGATATATCGACTGGACGCCGTTCTTCCAGACCTGGGAGTTGAAGGGCCGCTTCCCGGCGATTCTTCAGGATGAAAAGCAGGGCGAGGCCGCGCGGCAGCTTTATGCCGATGCGCAGGCGATGCTGGAAAAGATCATCGCCGAAAACTGGTTCCGCCCGCGCGCCGTTGTCGGCTTCTGGCCGGCGGGTGCTGTCGGCGACGACATCAAATTGTTCACGGATGAAAGCCGCACCGACGAGCTTGCGACGTTCTATACGCTGCGCCAGCAGCTGTCGAAGCGGGATGGGCGACCCAATGTAGCACTCTCCGACTTCGTTGCGCCGGCTTCGAGCGGTGTGCGGGATTATGTCGGTGGTTTCGTGGTCACCGCCGGCATCGAGGAAATCGCCATTGCCGAGCGTTTCGAGCGGGCGAATGACGACTACTCCTCGATCCTGGTGAAGGCATTGGCCGATCGTTTCGCCGAAGCCTTTGCCGAGCGGATGCATGAGCGTGTCCGCCGCGAATTCTGGGGCTACGCCAAGGATGAAAATCTGAGCGGCGACGATCTCCTTTCCGAGGCCTATGCCGGCATTCGCCCGGCACCGGGTTATCCGGCGCAGCCCGACCATACGGAGAAGGAAACGCTTTTCCGCCTGCTCGATGCGGAAGCGGCGACGGGGGTAAAGCTCACCGAAAGCTACGCCATGTGGCCCGGCTCGTCCGTCTCCGGCATCTATCTCGGCCATCCCGACGCCTATTATTTTGGCGTCGCCAAGGTCGAGAGCGACCAGGTGCAGGATTACGCCGCCCGCAAAGGCATGCCGGTCGAAGAGGTGGAACGTTGGCTGGGACCGGTGTTGAACTATGTCCCTGAAAAGCGCGACGCCGTCATCGACGATGCTGCGGCATAATCGCGAATCATTGCGGTCGCTTAAGCCTCTGTGCGAATAAATGGATTCCGCACCTTGCTTGGCCGGGATGTGATTCACCTCTCGGCCGTATGTCTTTGACGATGCTTATTCTTCTTGGCTCGATCTTTATGTCGGCCCGATTGTCAGTTCCGCGACGAAGTCGTAGGCGTCGCCTCGATAGAGCGAGCGTGTGAATTCCACGGCGCGACCGGAGCCGAGATAGGAGATGCGTTCGATCGAGAGGCCAGCTGCGCCGACGGGGACGCCGAGCAGGCCGGCATCCGCTTCCTTCATGTTGGTGGCCGATATGCGCTGCACGGCGCGAACCGGACGGACTTGGCGCTTTTCCAGTTCGGCATAGAGCGACGCGGTCACAACGGAAGGATCGGGCAGGAACTCGCCGGAGACGCTGGCATGCTCGATGGCGAGCGGCTGGTCGTCGGCGATGCGCAATCGGCTGAGTCGCGAAACCTTGGTATCCGAGGCCAGCCCAAGGATCATCATTTCGTCCGGCGAGGGGGTGTGAACGCCCTTGTGCAGCCATTCGGAGCGAGCGGTCATGCCGCGTCGGGCCATATCCTCGGTAAAGGATGTCAGCTGCGACAGGCGCTGCTCTACCCTTGAAACCGGCCTGGCGACGAACGTGCCGGAGCCGTGGCGGCGCACGAGCACGCCTTCGGCGACAAGATCGTCGATCGCCTTGCGCACGGTCACCCGGCTGACGGTCGCATATTCGGCGATGTCGCGCTCCGGCGGCAGCGCGTCGCCTTGCTTCAATGTGCCGAGCTTGACGGCATCTTCCAGTGTACGGCGCAGCTTGACGTAAAGCGGTCCGGTGCCACCGGCAAGCAGCTTTCCGGACGAGAAGATGCGGCTCAAATCCTCGGTCATGGCCTCGCCCCCGTATCAGATATCAGGAGCTTGGCCGCCAGTTCGACGGCGCCACGAAGGACGTCGCCTTTCGGCTCGGCCAGAAGCGCCTTGTGGCGCGCATTAAGCCAGGGGCGATAGGCGTTCGCGAGGCCTCCCAGCAGGCAAATCGAAGGGCACTCGGGCCAGAGCAATGTGTCCAGGCTTTCGGTTATAGCGCCGGCGGCAGCGGTCACGATGTCGACGCCGACCGAATCGCCGTTTGCGGCATATTCGAACACCACGGGTGCGTAGCGAGCGAAATCCTTGGGTTTTGAGACGTGAGCAAATTCGACTATGTGCTCGGGATCGCTGTTGAATTCCGCCAGCAGCTTCTCCGTCAGCGCCGAATGGCTGCGCACCTTGTCATGCGCCAGCAGCGTGCGTTCGAGAAGATCGCGGCCGAGACGTGCGCCGCTTGCCTGGTCGCCAACGATGAAGCCCCAGCCACCGATCCCGGCAGTTATACCGTTCCGTCTGGCATTATAGACCGACCCGGTGCCGAAGGCGCCGATGATGCCGTCGGTATCGCCAAACGCGCCCTGCAGAGCGATCGTCGCATCGGTGACCACGTGACTTCCTGCGAAGGGCAAGGCCTTTTCCACCTGCTTGCCATAGTCGCCGACATTGGCGCCGGCGGTGCCGATAACAGCCGGCAATCTATCGACGAGGTTCGGGTCAAGCCCGGCATCCGCGAGTGCCTGCCGGGCTGCTTCGACGATATTGAGCAAAGAGCTTTCGAGATCTGAAAGTATGTTCGCAGCGCCCGCCCTGCCGATGCCGTGAACTTTCCCCATCCTATCGGTTACAGCCGCGCGGCAGCTTGTTCCGCCGCCGTCGATACCGATCGCAAACTCGGCCATCATCACCCTCCGGATACCACCCGTTCCCCGTTTTTTCCTACAATACCAAAAAAATACCATTTACCAATAGGCAAGGCACGTGATTTTGACTTCTTGTATGCATCTGAAAAATAACGATAAAATATTTATGACAATTTTTCTCGCCTCGAAAAGTTAAATTCGGCTGGACAATTGGTATTTTTTTGGCCTTAATTCTCGCCAAGGGAACAGTTCGAGCAGGCATCGGCAGAACCGGCAATATAAGAATAGCCGGAGGGCCAGCGGAAGGTCGCGGACCTCTGCCGTTGTCAGACGCAGCGTGGATCAAGAGGGTCCGCGTGACGCCGTTCGTCGTGAATTTCCCGTGTTTTGAGTTCAGGTGTTTTTCCGGTCTTCCGGTGAAACACAGATGGTCGGGTTGATGGGGCAACCATGCCTCGGACGCCCTTGTGCTTTTGGGGCCGGCAATGCTGGCGGCCTCGCGAAGTGCTGGCTGTTTCCTCAGGCAGGTCAGCAATTTTCAGATCGAAAACAGCGCCTTATTGCGGGCGCTTAAAACAGGAGAGGGAAATGAAAAACAATGTTCTGAAAGGCTTGCTCCTCGCATCCAGCCTGCTGACCTCGGTTGGCTTTGCGCATGCGGCGGACGTCACGCTGACCGTTGAAAGCTGGCGTAACGACGACCTGCAGATTTGGCAGGATAAGATCATCCCGGCTTTCGAAGCCAAGAACCCGGGCATCAAGATCGTCTTCGCACCGACGGCTCCGACCGAGTACAACGCCTCGCTGAACGCCAAGCTCGAAGCCGGTTCCGCAGGTGACATCATCACCTGCCGTCCGTTCGACGCCTCGCTCGATCTCTTCAACAAGAAGCAGATTTCCGACCTGACCAGCCTGCCGGGCATCGAAAACTTCTCGCCGGTCGCCAAGGCTGCCTGGACCACCGACGACGGCAAGTCGACCTTCTGCGTGCCGATGGCTTCGGTCATCCACGGCTTCATCTACAACAAGGATGCCTTCGACAAGCTCGGCCTCAAGGTCCCGACGACCCGCGACGAATTCTTCGCGCTTCTCGACAAGATCAAGGCTGACGGCACCTACATCCCGATGGCCATGGGCACGAAGGATCTGTGGGAAGCCGCAACCATGGGCTACCAGAACATCGGCCCGAACTACTGGAAGGGTGAAGACGGTCGTCTGGCTCTGATCGCCGGCAAGGAAAAGCTGACGGACGCTCCGTGGGTCGATCCTTACAAGGAACTCGCCAAATGGAAGCCTTATCTCGGCGACGGCTTCGAGGCGCAGAGCTATTCTGACAGCCAGAACCTCTTCACGCTCGGCAAGGCCGCGATCTACCCGGCCGGTTCCTGGGAAATCGCCCTGTTCAACACGCAGGCTCAGTTCAAGATGGGCGCCTTCCCGCCGCCGGTCGAAAAGGCTGGCGACACCGCCTACATCTCCGACCATCCGGATATCGGCGTGGGCCTGAACGCCAAGAGCGCGCACCAGGAAGAAGCCAAGAAGTTCCTGAGCTGGGTTGCTTCGGACGAATTCGCCAACATCTACGCAAACGCGCTGCCGGGCTTCTTCAGCCTGAACTCGCATCCGGTGAAGATGAGCGATCCGCTCGCTCAGGAATTCGTTTCCTGGCGTGACAACCACAAGTCCACCGTTCGCTCGACCTACCAGATCCTGTCGCGCGGCACGCCGAACCTCGAAAACGATACCTGGACGGAATCCGCTAACGTCATCAACGGCACGGATACGCCGGACGCTGCCGCTGCAAAGCTGCAGAAGGGTCTCGACAGCTGGTACAAGCCGGCCAAGTGATCGCGTTCCGATGATATGGGGTGAGGGGCTTTCACAGCTCCTCACCCTTTCTCTCTCCGGTGCCGAACGAACGGTCGGGGAGAAATGAAAGGATGAAGCAGCCCACTTGCCGCTATGGTGGAGCAAGAGAGCTGCCGCCTTTATCAATTTATGCCGATGAGCCCGCGAGCGGCGGCTGTTGAGATATCAGCATCGTGATGCGCCCGATATCGTTTCTCCGTGCCTAGCCGGAGAGCCGGGATAGCAGATGGGTTTGAACATTTGCGCTGCCGTCTATCCGCAGCCGATAAGAACAGGCAGAAAGCCATGAGCAAAACC
>JAGWJK010000360.1 GCA_028865845.1 Rhizobiaceae bacterium | reverse complement strand
CCCGGTTTTCGCCCTGGACACACCGGCTTCGCCGCCGGCCGACCAACCCCTGAAAAGCTTCGTGACATCCGTCGAAAAAGACGGCTCGATCACGTTCCGCCTCTATGCGCCCGCGGCAAAGGCCGTCTCCGTCGTGCTTGGATCGCGCGACCCGATGGCGATGCAGAAAGGCGACGATGGCACCTGGAGCATCAAATCCGAGATCCTGAAACCCGATCTCTACGAGTATTATTTCAACGTCGATGGCTTTCGCAGCATCGACACCGGCACCAATGCGCCGAAGCCGCAACGACAGGTCAATACCAGCCTGATCCTGGTGCCGGGCAGTATACTCGACATCCGCAACGTGCCACATGGCGACCTCAGGCTCGTGACCCTGCATTCCAAGGCGCTGAATTCAGAGCGGCAGATGTATGTCTATACGCCGCCCGGCTATACCGATAGTTCCAAGCCGTTGCCCGTGCTCTACCTCTATCACGGCTTCGGCGATACGGTCGGCTCCTGGGTCGCGCAGGGCCGCGCGCCGCAGATCCTTGACAATCTTCTTGCCGAGAAGAAGATCGAGCCGATGATCGTCGTCATTCCGGATACGGAAACCGACGTTCCCAATGCGATCGCCGAGAATTTTCCCGCCGCCAATCGCCGCGCCGATTTTTATCCGGCGAATGCGGAGGCGGCCGATCACGAGCTGATCGACGATCTCATTCCCTACATGAAGAAGCATTACCGCGTCGAAAACGATGCCGATGGCCGCGCGGTTGCCGGCCTGTCGCAAGGCGGCTATCAGGCTCTTATTTCCGGCCTTTCGCATCTGGACACCTTCGGCTGGGTCGGCACCTTCAGCGGCGTCAGCACCACGACCGTGCCGAACAAAACGGTAGATGCCGTGCTGAACGAACCGGCGAAGATCAACAGTGCCCTGCACAATTTCACCGTGACCGTGGGCAGCAAGGACCAGGTTGTCGGTAAGGATGTCGCCGGCCTGAAGGCGACGCTGGACGACAAGAAGATCAAGCACGAATATCACGAATATCCGGACCTCCAGCACGAGATGGATGTCTGGCGCCCATCGCTCGAAGCCTTCCTGCAAAAGGTCTTCAAGAAATAGCAAACGATCGAAGTGGCGTTATTCCGCTGCTTCCGCCTGTGCCGGGTTGGCGCTATCCCGGCGCAGGATCATGCGATGAGCTGCAAGGACTGCCCCGCCGGTGATCAGCAGGCAGGCGAGCGCGATCCCCCAGCTCGGCACCGCGAAACCGAAGAGCATCAGGATCAGCGTCGACAAGAGCGGTGCGGCGTAGCTCGCAGCGCCGAGGATCTGGATATCGCCGTTCTTGACGCCGAAATCCCAGGCATAAAAGCCGACACCCAGCGGCAGAATGCCAAGCGCAATGGCCGCGATCCACTGCGACGGCGCCTCCGGCCACACCGTCTGCTCAAGGCCGAGGTGGCAGAAGAACGACAGGATCGACGTCGCCAGACAGAAGATCGTGACGACGTCGGTCGAGACCGCTTCGAAGCGCCGTGTCAGCAGCGAATAACCGGACCAGATGAAGGCGCAAACGAAGGCGGCGCCATATCCGAGTGCATAGGCACTATCGAAATTAAAGCCCTTCTGGCCGATGATCAATCCCGTACCGGCAAGGCCCATCAATGCGCCGGCGATATGATACCAGCGCAGGCGCTCGCCCGGCAGCAACGCGGAACCGATGACGATGAACAGCGGCCAGAGATAGGCGATGAGCCCAGCCTCGACCGGTGGAGCATTCCTGAGCGCCGTGAAGTAGAAAAAATGATAGCCGAAAAGCCCGGCGATACCGGTTATCCACACCCGCAAAGGCTGGTGTAGGTGGGCAACGCGCGCGGGCTTCACTGCCAGCACCAGCAGCCCCGGAAGACTGCCGAGCGCGAAAGACATGGTCAGCAACTGGAACGGGGGCACCTTACCGGTAGCCGCAGTGAGAAGCGCCAGAAACGCCCACATCAGGATCGCTGCAAAGCCAATGGCCGTCGCCTGCAATTTCACCGGAGCCCCCGCCCTTTTTCCAGGCGAACGCCAGGTCAGGCTCGCCTTAGCTGCCGTATTTCACGGCGGTGATCGTCACCGTCCCATATTGCGTCGGAATACGCACATAGACCGGAGCGTATACATTCATGACATCGGCCTTGGCAAACCAGATCTCCATGTCGTTGCTGTTGGCGAGATAGAGATAATCCTTGCGGGTTCCCTTGTAGCCGCTCTTCGGCGTGAAGCGTACGCCGCAGGCGATGGTCTTGCCCTTGAAGCCATCGGTGGAAAACGGGTGCGAGCCCTTGGGCGAGAGCTTCAGGTCCATGCGCATCTCGCCGTCGAAGACCGCTAGATTCTGGTTGCACAGGTTCTGGCTGGAACTGACCGGAAAGATCATGCCGGAAATGGGATCGAGCACTGAACGCAGATCGCCTTCGCTCAGCGGAATCCAGTTGTCCGGCCGCTTCGGTTCAGGCGTGATCGTATTCGACGTCACGTTGCCGTTGTCATAGGCGACGTCGTAGGTGCGTTCCTTTTTTCCGCTCTTGTAGAAGAGCGTGTAGTGGTTCGCCTGCAGCCTGGTATCGCCGACGACGCCCGAGACGTTGGTCTTCGCGTCGATCGAGGTTACGAGGTCGGCAAGCCCCGCGGAAGTAATGTCGCCGACGATGGTGAACTGCTTGTCCTTCACCTCGGTCTTGAAATCCGCCCGTGCGATCGGCAGGCCGGCGAGCGATACGCGATATTGTGTTTCGTGCCGCAATTCCTCGGCCGACGCCAATCCGGGCGCCGTTGCCGCCAGGGCTACGATAAAAAGCCATTTTCCAAAATGATCCATGCCCAAAGCCTTCAACAACAACAGCGGCAGATATATAGGCGCTTCTTGCGCGCGCTGCGACACCCACCAAACAGCAGCTTTTTGACGGAATTGCGGGAAAGTCCAAGGTTTGGCTTGACGTGGCCCGTCGCTCTGACTATAGAACCGCAACTTTCCAATTATGGCCTGTTGGATTGCGCGCTGGGCTTTGTCCCGGAACGACTATCCGATGACCAAGAAAAACAAAAGTAGGTGTTTCATGTCCCGCATGTGCGAATTGACCGGCAAGGCCGTTCTCGTGGGCAACAATGTCAGCCACGCCAACAACAAGACCAAGCGTCGGTTCCTGCCGAACCTCTGCCAGGTCACGTTGATCTCTGACGTTCTCGGCCAGCGTTACCGCCTGCGCGTTTCTGCTGCAGCGCTTCGTTCGGTTGAACATCGCGGCGGTCTCGACGCGTTCCTGATCAAGGCCAGCGAAAACGAGCTCTCGATGCGCGCTCGTCTGCTGCGTCGCCAGATCGTCAAGAAGACCGCTGAAGCAGCCGTCGCTGCCTAAGCTTCGTTCTTCTGATCATCGCTATAAGCTGAGAGGCTTGCACGGATAATATCCGGTCAAGCCTTTTGCTTTGCCTGGATGACGGCGGAGCGTGCCTGATAGCACGCACGATCAGACAGATTTCACCGGCGCATGGCGGCAAGCCATGTGCTTCCGTTCCACTGGTGGCATAACCCAGGATAAAAAAATGCTGAAGCTACGCTATACCCTTATCTACGTTGTCCTGATGACGCTCGTCGTCGTCGCTTCCAACATCCTCGTGCAGTATCCGCTGCAGGCCTCGTTTGCAGGCATCAATCTGGCGGACATCCTGACCTGGGGCGCGTTCACCTATCCGGTCGCCTTCCTCGTCACCGACTTGACCAATCGTCAGTTCGGCCCGCAGACGGCGCGCAAGGTGGTATTTGCCGGCTTCGTCGTCGGCGTCGCTCTTTCCTTCATCACCGCTCAGCCGCGCATCGCGATCGCCTCCGGTTCGGCCTATCTCGCCGGCCAACTGCTCGATATCTCGGTCTTCAATCGCCTGCGCCGTCAGGCCTGGTGGCGCGCGCCGCTGTTCGGATCGTTGATCGGCTCGATGCTGGATACGGTGATGTTCTTTTCCTTCGCCTTCGCGCCGTTCTTCGTCTTCTTCGGCCCGAACGATCCCTTCGCCATCGATTGGGCGCCGATTCTCGGCGTCTTCCAGATCTCCGCCCCGCGCTGGATTTCCTGGGCAATCGGCGATTTCTCCGTGAAGATGACCGTCGGCCTTGTCATGCTGGTGCCTTACGGCGCCCTGATGAGCGTGCTGAAGCCTATGCCGCAGCAGCAGGCACGCGCCTGACCGCTAACCAGCCGAATTGAAGTGGCCGGGAGTAAAATCCCGGCTTTTTCGCGCGGCTTCGCCGCCCATCGGCATCTCACACATGCCTCAAGCCGTTTGCTGGCGATGCCTTAGATAGGCGCGAACGAGATCGCCGAGTTCTATCCTCACGGCCTCCCACTCGACTTCATCGCGATTCGCCGCAGTATGAACGACCCCTTCGATGGCGGCAGCGAGCATGCGCCCCGCCACTTCGTCGCGGGCACGATTGCGCTCGCCCGAGCTTGTGGCGATCAAGGCCTGATAGCGTTTCCGATATTCCGTCTCGAACTCTTCGTAAGCAGAGCGCGGCGGTGCCGGCACTTCGTTCAGCAGGACGCGATGCAGTGCCTGGTCGACCGAATGGGCAGCAATGACGCCATCGATCAATTGCGACACGCGCTCGTCGAGCGTCGATGTTTCGCTCCAGTCGCCCGATGCCGACCACGCAACGAGAATGTCGTTGAGATGCCGTTGCAGGATCGCTTCGGTGAGCGCCAGCTTGTTGGGAAAATACTGATAAAGCGAGCCAATGCTGACGCCCGCGGCCTCGGCGACCTCATTGGTTGTGAAATGCGCCCAACCGCGTTGCGCCAGAATGCGAGCAGCCGCCTCAACGATAGCGTCCACCGTGGCGCGCGACCGCTGCTGTCGCGGCGCTTTGCGCATGCTCCTGCGTTCCGGCGAAAGGCGAGTAGTCAAGTAGATGGCTCCGTGTAAAATCTGAGCATACGCTCACATTTCATTCATGAAAAGAGCGCGTTTCAGACTTGGCCGCCGCAACGGCTGATATCATCGGGAGAAGTCGAAATGAGTGCGCAGACGCTTTTGACGTCGCTGTTCCAATACAAGGCCTGGGCCGACGAAGGACTGTTCTCGGGCCTGAACGCCCTCAGCCCCAGCATACCCGCGGAGGAACGCCGTTCCGCGATTCTCATTCTCAATCATGCCCACATCGTCGACCGGATCTTCGTCTCGAACCTGCAGCGCCGCGAGCACGCCTATACGAGAACGGGCTGCGACGAAGCCCCGGCCTTCGAAGAACTCTACAATGCCGTCAGGGAAACGGACCGCTGGTATGTCGACTATGTCGCGCAATTGAGCGCGGAGGACCTGACCGAATCGATCGCCTTCAAATTCTCGGACGGGGGTTTCGGACGGATGTCGCGGCAGGAGATGCTGGGCCATGTCATCGCTCATGGCGGCTATCACCGCGGCGAAGTCGGCCAGATCATCACCCAACTGACCGGCTCGTCGCCGCCCGATACCTTTACGGGCTATCTTCATACGGTCGAGCCAGCGCGCCGCGAGCGGGCCTGGGGATGATGAC
>JAGWJK010000359.1 GCA_028865845.1 Rhizobiaceae bacterium | reverse complement strand
TGGAGGATAATATGCAGGTTGAACTTTCCAGCGAGGAGAAGAGCAAGGATGCCTTCTTCGAAAGGATCGCCAGACTGTCTCAGGAAATGGTCGCCGCCCATGGCCGGGACTTCAGCATGGGCGCGCTGGTACTCGGGGCGCGCTGGATCGCCGAAGGCAAAGCTGATGCAGGCAACAAGGCCGCACCCCCGAGGGCCTGACGCTCTTTCGACGGTAGCCTGTGCGCTGCTCGCCTTGCGGAGTCACCGCGGGGCGGCAGCTCACGCATGTTGGCGCGAGGTCTCATTCCTTTCCCGGCGCTCCTGCTGATAGAGCAGACAGACCGTTCGCAGCATCGAAGCGAGGTTCGACAGGTCGCCATGCCGCTCCAGCGCCTCGCTATAGAGCTCCGCTATCAGCTTCGATGTCGACAGGCCTTCCATGGCCGCCATGTCTTCCAATGCATTCCAGAAGGCTGATTCCAGCCTGACACTCGTCGAATGACCGCCAATCCGGACCGAGCGGCTGACCTTCATAAACCGCTCCTGGCCCTGATGCGTCAAAATCCTGCACATCATCTCTTGCTCCTTCGCGCCATCCTTGGCGCATGACGAAGCTCTCCGTCCGGAAACCGGACGAAGAGCAGGTGTTTTGATGTGGAAGCCGATGGTTCAAGGGATCAACACGGCACGCCCGTGGATTTTGCCATTGTGGAGATCCTTGAGCGCCTTGTTGGCATCAGCCAGCCGGTACTCCACGGTCGTCAGATTGACGAGGCCGCGATCGGCAAGTGCCATCAGCTCCACCAGCTCGGCCCACGTCCCGACGAGATTGCCGATGATATTCTTTTCGGTGATGACCATGTCCACCGTCGGCACTCTGATGTCCTCGCCGTAGCCGACGACATAGTAGCTGCCCATAGGTCGGGTCATTGCCAACCCCCGGGTGGTCGTTCCCTTCTCGCCGACGAAGTCAATGACCGCTTCGGCACCCTGGCCGCCGGTGACCTGCAGAACGGCCTCGACCTCGTTTCCGTCGGCCTTGATCAGCTTGTCCGCGCCGATCTTGCGTGCGAGCGCCAGGGAATCTTCAGAGGTGTCGACGACAATCACGTCGGCTGCGCACATTGCCTTGAGGCATTGGATGGCGATATGGCCGAGCCCGCCGGCACCAATGACAACGCAGCTTTCTCCGGGCAGCAGATGTCGCGTCGCCTTCTTGACGGCCCTATAGGCGGTCAGCCCCGCATCGGCATAGGGGGCGACATCTTTCGGCGCCAATGTCTTCGGCAGGGCGACGATATTGCGCTCGGAGGTGCAGAGATATTCCGAATAGCCGCCATTGCTGTCGAGCCCCGGAAACTTGCCCGGCCCATGCATGTCGAAGCCGCGGCGGCAGGCAAGGCAGGTGCCACCGGAAATCTTCGGGTGGACGATAACTGGATCGCCGACCTTGATGCCTTCGACCTCCTTGCCCACGGCTTCAACCCAGCCGGCATTCTCATGCCCCATGATCAGCGGAAGAAGATCGTGGCCGTTCGGGTCCATATGCGGCCGCCAGACACCCTCGATGATATGGAGGTCCGTGCGGCAGACACCCGCGCCGCCGATGCGGACGATCACGTCAGTGGATTTCTTGATCTGCGGATCGGGAACGTCCTGCAGCGAGACCCATTGATCTGCCTTCAGATGGTCGTCGTATTTGTTCAGAACCTGCGCCTTCATGCTGATGTCTCCTTCATCGCAGAAATGGATGCGTGTTGCGGAGAACAACGAAGCAACTGCCGTTCCAGATCATATTATCTTTTATTAACAGATACATAGTCCGAATTTTTCGGCGACTGCCTGTTCACCCGCTGAACGGCGAAGCGAACAGAACTGTCCAGTTTCTGTCTATTGTCATCACCGCGACGACTGCTATCCTTCCATTCAAAGTGCATGAGGAGGAGCCATGCAGCGTCTTTCAGGCATAGACCGGGCGCGCAACGCGCTGGAGAAGGGTGAGCGCCTGCCGGTGGGCACGCTTCTGCCCCTTGTTGCCGATAGCTGGCAGCGGTGCCGCGATGGCGGCCTCGATCCACGGTCCACGCCACGACAAAGCGTCGTGGCTTTTTCGGATGTCCGGCGGCGGCGCGAGGCGGCAGCATCCATGCGCCGCCTGGCACTTGCGGAAATGCAGCTGCTGCATTCGCAGATCGCCGGGTCGAATTTCATGATCGTATTCGGCGACGCCGACGGCATCGTTCTCGATACGATCAGCGACCAGGAGTTCGCCGATAGCGCCGCCGGCCGGTCGATCATCCCCGGCAGTATGTGGAACGAGAGCGAGCGCGGGACAAATGCGCTCGGCCTTGCCGGCATGACCGGAAAACCGATCGCAATCTATGGCCGAGAGCATTATTTTGCCTGTCATGGCCATCTGAGCTGCATGGCAGCGCCAATCTTCAACTCGCAAGGAGATCTTCTCGGCCTGCTCGACGCATCCTGCGCCCATGAGGCGCGGCAGGAACATACGCATGCTCTCGTGCGCATGGCCGCCGCCCAGATCGAGAATGGCCTCGTCTTCCAGGAGTTTTCCGGCAACTTTGTCTTCGCGTTCCATCCGCGCATGGAATATCTGGAGACGCTGTCCGCTGGTCTGATCTCGGTATCGCCGGCCGGAGACGTTACGTCCATCAACCGATCCGGTCGGGCCCTCCTCGCCGGTCTGCCTGCAACCCTGGGAAGCCATTTCGACGCGCTTTTCGAGTCCGGCTTCGGCAATGCGATGGATGGGCTGCTGAGCGGCGGCGTCATCCGCATTCGTGACCGGGCGGGCAGCAGCGTGTTCATGGCCTGCCGGCAGATCGCCCAAGGCAAGCGTTCGTCGCTGCGTCCGACCGCGTCGATTCTTCCGGCCCAGTTACCTAAGCAGGAATTGCCCGAGTTCGTCTGCGATGACAGCGCGCTTCGGCGAGCACTCGCCAATCTCCCCGATGCCGTCGCCCTGGGAATGCCCGTACTTGTTACCGGAGAAACCGGGACTGGCAAGGATCTGATGGCGCGTTACATCCACGGCCTCAGCCGGCGAAAGGGCGAATTCGTCGCCGTCAATTGCGGCGCCATCCCGGAAGAACTGTTCATCTCGGAGATATTCGGTCACGAGCCTGGCGCCTTCACCAATGCCCGCGCCAAGGGCGCCCTGGGGCTTGCACGCGCTGCTCATGGCGGAACGCTGTTTCTTGACGAGGTTGCCGATATACCCCTTGCAGCTCAGACCTCGCTTCTCCGCTTTCTCGACAGCATGGAAGTGCGAGCCGTAGGCGCACATAAGGCCGAAAAGGTCGATGTACAGATCGTCTCCGCCACCAACCGGGATATGGAGGAGATGGTGGCGCAGCGGCTGTTTCGAGCCGATCTCTACTATCGGCTCAATGCGTTTGCGATACATCTGCCCGCGCTCAGGGCCCGGACCGATTTCGCGGCGATCGTCCGGCGCCTGATGGAAACCTTGGCGCCGGGAACGCCGATCACGGATGCGGCCGTCGCCACCCTCTCCAACAGAAAGTGGCAGGGCAACATCAGGGAACTCAGAACCGAGCTGCAACGGGCTTTGGTTCGCCGTCACGCCGAATATATCGACGAGGATTGTTTCGATCAAAACAGCCTTACGCGCGAAAGCCTGCAGGATTGCTGCGAAGGATGCAGGCTTCGGCCGCTCAGCCGCGCAAAATGCCAGGAAATCCGCGCCGTCCATCGCCAGACTGGCGGTAATATTTCGCAAACGGCGCGCAAACTGAACCTCTCCCGCACGACGGTCTACAAGCACGTCCAGTGATAAGCTGGAGTGGATGCCGTCGACTTGCGAGCGTCGCGCCGCAGATCCCGATCCCGAGCAGCCGGGAAAAGCTGAATTCCGCAGCGCAAGAATCCTAATCCAGAATCCAGGGCGGGTGCTTCCAAGCCTTCAGCTCTTCCAGAAACACCTGGACCTTGGAGGGCAGGAAGCGTCTTGTCGGGTAGACGGCATGCAGATCGATGCGGGGTGATGACCATTCGGGGAGGAGCCGGATGAGTGCGCCGTTCCTGATCTGCTCGTCGCAATGGGTCGAGGGCAAAAGCCCAATCCCATGTCCGCGGTATGTGAAGGCGCTGACCGATTGAAAATCTCGGCTCGATATCGGCCCGGATACCTGCAGCTTCACCGATCGCCGACCTTTTACCAGATGCCATTCCACTTCGTTGTTGCGGCCGTTGAGCAGAATGCACTGATGCTGCTTCAGATCCTCCGGCTTTTCCGGATGCGGCCGATTCCTCAGATAATCCGGCGACGCCACGACATAGCGGACGCTCGTTCCCAGGCGCTGCGCGATGATGCTGGAATCCTTCAATGCGCCGAAGCGAAGACTGACGTCGATGTTCTCGGCGATCAGATCCAGGAACAGATTGGTAATGAACAGGTCGATCTGAATGCGGGGGTATTTGTCCAGAAACGAGGAGATGAAGGCATAGAACGCCTCCTGCCCCAACGTCACCGGGATTGAAATCTTGAGCAGGCCTTCGGGTTTCTTCTGCGTCTGCGTCAGTACTTTTTCTGCGTCGAACAGATGGGTGAGCGGTTCGCTGCATTGATTGTAATAGTCCCGCCCTTGTGCCGTCAGGCTGAGCTTGCGGGTCGTTCGCTGCAGCAATGTCACGCCGAGCTGATCTTCCAGCGCAGATACTTTTCGGCTGACGGTCGAGACCGGCATTCCAAGCGCATGGGCGGCGCGGCTGAAGCTTTCGAACTGCGCCACTTTTACGAAAACAGCGATGTCATTGAGATCTGCCATGTCCGATTTTTGCACAGATGGAAAAGAGATTCCAGATATTTCCATATAATCAAAGATCGGTGCCGCCATCATATTCATCGGGCGAAACAAACCCATCCTATGGAGTTTAAAATGAGCAGCAAAACCATTGTCATTACCGGCGCGTCCCAGGGTATCGGCGCCGGCCTTGTCAAAGCCTTCCTGGATCGCGGCTACAATGTCGTCGCGACGTCGCGCAAGGTCACCGCATCGGAGGCATTCACGTCCTCGGATCGCCTGGCTCTGGTCGACGGCGATGTCGGCGAGCCGGAAACGGCCCGCAAGGTCGTGGACGCCGCGATCAGCAAGTTCGGCTCGATCGACGCCCTCGTGAACAATGCCGGCATCTTCTTCACCAAGCCGTTCCTCGACTACACGATGGACGACTTCAAGCGGCTGTCGTCGACGAACCTCGAAGGGTTCATCCACATGACTCAGCTGGCGGTCAAGCAGATGCTGGCGCAGAAGACCGGCGGCAGCATCGTCAGCATCACGACGCCGCTGGCCAATCATCCGATCGCGGGCGTTACAGCCTCTGTGCCGATGATGACCAAGGGCGGCATCGACTCGATTTCGAAGAACCTTGCGATGGAATATGCGCGGGACGGAATTCGCGTCAACACGGTCGCTCCCGGCATCGTTGACACGCCGATGCACAAGGATAATCCCAAGGATTTCCTCAATACGCTGTCGCCTATGCACAGCATCTCCAGCATCGAGGAGATCGTCGATGCCGTGGTGTTCCTGACCGAAGCAC
>JAGWJK010000358.1 GCA_028865845.1 Rhizobiaceae bacterium | reverse complement strand
GATTTCGAACGCATTCGCCGCCAAGTGCCCGTCATTTGCGATCTCAAGCCGTCCGGACGATACATGGCGGTCGATCTTCACAAGGCCGGCGGTATTCCGCAGGTGCTGAAGTTGCTCTTGAATGCCGGCCACTTGCATGGCGACTGTCTGACGGTCACCGGCCGTACCCTTGCCGAGGAGCTGGAGACGGTGCCGGATCAGCCGAGGGCGGACCAGACCGTCATTCGGACGGTGGACAAGCCGATTTATGCGCAAGGCCATCTCGCGATCCTCAAAGGCAATCTCGCCGAAGAGGGTGCGGTTGCGAAGATCACCGGTCTGAAAAGCCTGACGATCACTGGGCCGGCCCGCGTGTTCGAAGACGAGCAATCGGCGATGGATGCGATTCTCGGTGACAAGATCAAGCCGGGTGACATTCTGGTGCTGCGCTATCTCGGGCCGAAAGGCGGTCCGGGAATGCCCGAGATGCTGGCGCCGACATCGGCAATCATCGGCCGCGGTCTTGGCGACAGCGTCGGCCTCATCACCGACGGCCGCTTTTCCGGAGGCACCTGGGGCATGGTCGTCGGCCACGTTACCCCCGAGGCCTTTGCCGGCGGGACGATCGGGCTTGTCGAGGAAGGCGATCAGATCACCATCGATGCGCATCGCCTGCTGCTGCAGCTTGACGTCGACGATGTGGAAATTGCCCGGCGCCGGGCCAATTGGAAGCAGCCCGAACCACGCTACAAGCGCGGAGTGCTCGCGAAATTCGCGGCCTTGGCACTTCCCGCGAGCCGGGGTGCCATAACCGGATAAGACGGAAAGAGCCTCTTTGCCGCGATAGCAGGAAGCCCCTTCTCCTGTTCAAGAGAGAAGGGGCGTGAGCCTTACTTGAAGCCGGCGACCTGGTGCGGGACGTAGGGTGTTTCCAGGGCCTGGATTTCCTCCGGCGTCAGCTTCACCGAAAGCGAGGCGACGGCATCGACGATATGACCGGGCTTGGAAGCGCCGATGATCGGGGCGGTGACGGCGCTCTTCTGCAGAATCCAGGCGGTAGCGACCTGTGCGCGGGCGACGCCGCGGGCCTTGGCGATCTGTCCAACGGCCTCGACCACCTTGCGGTCGGCTTCGATGGCCTGGACATAGAGCGTCTTGCCGAATTCGTCGGTCTCCGAACGCGCGGTTGCTTCGTCCCAGTCGCGGGTCAGGCGACCGCGGGCAAGCGGGCTCCAGGGGATGACGGCGATTTTCTGGTCTTCGCAGAAGGGCAGCATTTCGCGCTCTTCTTCGCGGTAGAGCAGGTTCAGGTGGTTCTGCATGCTGACGAATTCGGTCCAGCCGTTGAGGCGCGAAATGTAGACCGCCTTGGCGAACTGCCAGGAATACATCGAGGAAGCGCCGATGTAGCGCGCCTTGCCGGCCTTCACGATGTCATGGAGCGCTTCCAGCGTTTCCTCGATCGGCGTGGTGTAGTCCCAGCGATGGATCTGGTAGAGGTCGACATAGTCGGTGCCGAGGCGGCGCAGGCTGTTGTCGATTTCATCGAAGATCGCCTTGCGCGACAGGCCGGCGCCGTTCGGGCCGGGGCGCATGCGGTTGAATACCTTGGTTGCCAGCACGATGTCCTCGCGACGCGCGAAGTCCTTGATGGCGCGGCCGACGATTTCTTCCGACGAACCATTGGAATAGGTGTTGGCCGTATCGAGGAAGTTGATGCCGGCTTCGATCGCCTGCTTGAGCAGCGGGCGGCTGTCCTCTTCCTTCAGCGACCAGGCATGCGTGCCCTTGTTCGGATCGCCATAGGTCATGCAGCCCAGGCAGATGCGCGAGACTTCGAGGCCTGTCTTGCCAAGCTTTACGTATTCCATCGCTATTCTCCGTTTTGTTCTAGAGGTCCGATACGGAAACGCTCCGCCACCGGTCCGGTGGCAGAGTGGTCTGTCATCACCACCAAGCTATCGGAGCGAAGCTCCGGCGATTAGCTCAATAATTCGCAATAGGCTTTGAAGCGAAGCTAAACAAACGAGCCGGATAATGCCTAAAAGCCGGCAGGCTCCACAATTGTTTCCTTGAACCGTTCGTACGACCAGTGTTAGCTGCGCCGCACTATTTTTCCCGGATTTCGGTATGATACTGCCCCAGCGCGACACTTATGAAGCCCTCTACCGCGATTTTCGCTGGGAGATTCCGGCGAAATTCAATATCGGGTACGCCGTTTGCGATGAATGGGCTGAACGCGAGCCTGACCGGATCTGCCTCGAACACTTCAGTCCGGACGGTCAACATCTTTCGATGACCTACGGCATGCTCAAGGATCGCTCGAACGTCTTTGCTAACGCGCTGACCGCACTTGGCGTCCGACCCGGCGATCGCGTGGCGTTGCTCTTGCCGCAGAGCTTCGAGACCGTCGTTGCCCATGTCGCGATCTACAAGATGGGCGCAATTGCCTTACCGCTGGCGCTGCTGTTCGGCGCTGAAGCGCTCGAATACCGACTGAAGGTTTCCGGTGCTGCGGCGATCGTCACCAACAAATTCGGGCTCACGCGCTTGAAGCCCATCCGCGAGCATTTGCCGGAGCTTGCCCATGTCGTCAGCATCGACGGCGGCGAGGATGGCGTTGCGGGTTTCGCCGATCTCGTCGCGGCGCATCCTCCTCTCTTCGAGATCGCCGAGACAGGGCCCGATGATCCGGCACTGATGATCTTCACGTCTGGCACGACCGGGCCACCGAAGGGTGCGTTGCATGGCCATCGCGTGCTGCGGGGGCATATTCCAGGCATGCAGTTTGCCCATGAAGGCTTTCCGCAGAGCGGTGACAAGCTCTGGACGCCATCCGACTGGGCCTGGGCTGGCGGGCTTCTGAACGCGCTGCTGCCAAGCCTGATGCTCGGAGTGCCGGTCGTCTCTTCGCCAGCGCAGAAATTCGACGCTCATATGGCCTTCCGCATCATGGCCGAAATGGGCGTTCGTAATGCTTTCATTCCACCCACCGCCCTGCGATTGCTGAAGGCCATCGCCGATCCGCGCAGCCAATACGATCTGCAGCTTCGGACCATCGGCTCGGCCGGCGAGGCCTTGGGGCGAGAGACCTATGAATGGGTGCGCGCGGCACTCGGCCTGACGGTCAACGAGTTTTTCGGCCAGACCGAATGCAATTTCGTAATTTCCTCGAGCGCCGCTTTCGGCGTCAGTCGCGGCGGGGCGACGGGCAAGGCGGTGCCAGGGCATCGGGTTGCGATCGTCGATACCAACGGTCGGGAAATGCCCGTCGGCGAGAGCGGGCAGATCGCCGTTCACAGGCCGGACCCGGTCATGTTTCTCGGCTACTGGCAGGACGAACGGGCGACGGAAGCGAAGTTCGCCGGTGACTGGCTGCTGACCGGCGACCTTGGCCGGCAGGATGCGGACGGCTACATATCCTTCATCGGACGCGACGACGATGTCATCACCTCGTCAGGCTATCGCATCGGTCCAAGCGAAATCGAGGATTGTCTCGGCGGTCATCCGGCCGTGCAGCTTGCCGCTGCGGTTGGAAAACCGGATGCGGTGCGAACCGAGATCGTCAAGGCCTACGTGGTGCTGGTGCCGGGCTATGCGCCCAGCGAAGCGCTCGCCGCCGATATCCGCGACTGGGTAAAGACGCGGCTCTCCATGCATGAATATCCGCGCGAGATCGAATTCGTCCAGGCGCTGCCGCTGACGACATCTGGCAAGGTCATCCGGCGAACGCTTCGCGAACGCGCGGCGGCTGAGATCAGCGCTTCGTAAGCGACAGGATTTTCTCGCGCAGCAGCTTCGCCATATTGCGGGTGCTGCGATACATGTGCAGCTGGGTTGCGACCTGGCGGGCGTCGCGGTCGCCGTTCTGGCTGAGGCCGATGATGAGCGTGCCCATTTCTTCGCGCTCCTGCCAGAAGCGGCTCATGATCGGATGATCGGGAATGGCGCAGGAATCGGAGCGGACGATGTTGGCATCGTCGAGGTGCCATTCCGTCAGTTCGCCCATCAGCAGCTTGCCCGGCGAATAGCGGGCATAGTCTTCGTCATAGGCCGTTTTCCAGGTATAGGCCTCCCCGGCCATCATCAGCACGATCATCGACGCAATGGCTTTGCCGTTGAGATCGATGGTGTGAATGCGCACGGCGTCGATGGCTGCAAGGTTGGAGACGGCTTCCCGGGCAAAGGCGGCATGATGACGGTCGGTAACCAGCGCGCTGCGCTTCTTGCCCTTCCAGCCGCTTGCCTCAAGCGCCAGGAATTCCTCCATGCGGATGTGGATGTCGCGCGGCTGTCGGGCGACGTTATAGGCGACTTCGCCCTTTTCCTCGAGCTGCCGCCATTGGCGGCGCATTTCGCGTAGGTGCGAGTTCGAGATCGTTCGTTTCAGGTAGGCGAGCGCGTCGTCGGTGCTGTCTAGCATCGGCCGCTGATAGGTGTTGGTGACGGTGACCGGCAGGTTACGGCCGATGGCGACTGCCTTGGCCATCTGGGCGAAACGCCCGTTCAGGCGGATATCGGGCAGCACCAGCGTCGTCGGTAGGTGCAATTCCCGCCGCGTCAGGCCTTCGAAAAGATTGTCGAGCGTCTCGCCACCCTCTTCCGCGTCGACAAGCGGCGTGCCGAGGGGGCCGAAGGAGTTCGACCAGACACGGATGATCGAGGGGCCGATGGCAAAACCCGGCTTGTCGACGGTGAACGGCATGAGCAGACGCATGCGGCTGCGAGTGCCGTTGTCGTCGCGTACCAGCGCCAGACGGATCTGGCGATCCTCGAGCCGCGGCATGGCGGGAGCGAGAAAACGGCCGGAGAAGAAGACGTTCGGCTCCAGCGCGCGGTTGGAGAGGAAATCTAGCTCCTCCTGCAGTTCGTAGCCAAGATTTCCGGGATAGAAGCAGAGCTCGCGGCCGGTACGTCCGACTTCGACGCGGGCGTCTGCCTTCGGCGGTTCGAAATTCAGGGCTGCGAGCGTGTGCGTCAAGGCGTTCACTTGGCTATCTGTGCTTTGGCTGAAAGGAGGGCGCGGCATTGTCAGAGAGCCCCCGTCATTGCGGGCGTCGCCGGGCGACGCATCAGCGCGAAGAGGACGATGCCGAGCGCACGGCGCACGGCAAGATGCAGCAGCACCGCCTCGACCACCATGGCGCTCGCGGCGGCAATGGCAGCACCTTCGATGCCGAAATAGGGCAGCAGCGTAATGTTAAGGCCGATATTGGCGACCAGGGCCGCGGCATAAAGATAGACGCAGAGCATCTGCCGATCCGCCATCATCAGCAGGACTTCGGCCGGGCCGACCAGCGCCTTGGCGAGCACGCCGGCGAGCAGGATGGCGATCACCACCTGGCCCTCGGTAAAGGCGGCGCCGAACAGGGAGAGCAGGAACGGGCCTGCAGCCAGAACGAGGAGACCGACGGCAAGGGCGGGGAAGAAAGTCCAGCGCGTCGCTTCGGTCGCGTACGCCGCAAGCTTGCTTCGGTCTTTTTCGGCCATGATCGCCGCGAAGCGCGGACCGATGGCAGCCTTGACGGCGAAATAGACGAAATGCACCAGCGCCATGGTCTTTGCCGCGGCAAAGTAAACGGCGACCTGAGCCG